>CADEGB010000147.1:0-6278 GCA_902826755.1 uncultured Gemmatimonadota bacterium | reverse complement strand
GTATGAGCAGACGAATGGCGCAGTGAGTGGCTGGTTGGTGGGCGGTGTGGTCCGACACGCTGTCTGCGGGGGAAGGGGGTGCAGGGGAGGGCGGCGGGGGGGGGGGGGTAGGCGCGTTTGGGGGGGGGGGGAGTCGGCCCACCGCGAGTGCAATGTGTTGGCTTCAGCGGCAGTTGGAGATATTCGCTGGGTGAGACCTGCGGGGCAGTACCTCCTGGGCGCAACGCTACTCGTGCCGCAGCGCCTCCACCGGGTCGAGCCGGGCCGCCCGGTTGGCCGGATAGAGGCCGAAGAAGATCCCCGTCACCGCCGAGGCGATCAGCGCCACCGCCACCGACCAGAGCGGGACCTCCGCCGGGATCGGGGTGAACCGGTGAATGCCCCAAGCAATGGCGTTCCCGAGCAAAAGCCCCACCGCGCCGCCGAGCAGCGTCAGCGTCGCCGCCTCGACCAGGAACTGGAACAGCACCTCGCGCCGGGTGGCGCCGAGGGCCTTCCGGACCCCGATTTCGCGGGTCCGCTCGGTCACCGAGATCATCATGATCGCCACCACGCCGACGCCGCCGACCAGGAGGCCGATGCTCGACAGCGCGAGCATGATGAGGAAGAATCCGGCGGTGACCGAGTTGAAGGTCGCGAGCAGGGTGTTGCCGGTCAGGATCGAGAAGGTGTTCGGATCGGCCGGCCGCAGGCGGCGGCTGGCCCGGAGCGACGCGATGATCTCTTCCTGGGTCTCGGCCACGGTGGCGGTTGGCTTGGGGATCACGATGATGGTGAGCCAGCCTTTGGTGTAGTCCACCACCTTCACGAATACCGGGTGCGGCATCCACAGCGCCGGCGGACCGGCCGAACCCAGCATCGACGACGGGTCGCTGTAGACGCCCACCACCGTGAACGGTTGACCCTCGATCCGGACCTTGCGGCCTACGGGGTCGAGGCCGTTGAACAGCAGGCTCGACAGCTTCGGGTTGATGACCGCGACGTGCGCGCCCGAGGCCTCCTCGATGGCCGTCCAGTTCCGACCGGCCCGCATTTCGCCGCCCAGGACCTTGATCCAGCTGGGATTGAGCCCGCCGATGGCGATCTGCGGGACCCGCTCGTTGCCATAGCTCACCGACCCCGGCGCCACCTCGCGGACCGTGGCGTCCTCGATCGACGGGAGCCGGCGGAGTTGGTCGGCTTCCGCCGCCGTCAGGTGCGGGAACCGTTCCCAGAAGGTGCTTCGGTCGATCTCGTCGGCGTCGACCGCCAAGCCTTCGCGGAAGAAGCGGACCACGAACAGGGTCTTGGGCCCGGTCCTTTCGATGATCGACGAGACGGTGTGATGGATCCCGGTCAGGGTCGCGGCCATGGCGATCACGACCATCGCGCCGATGGCCACCCCGAGGATGGTCAGGGCAGCACGAAGTCGATTGGCACGAACTGACTCGAGCGCCATCGCCACGCCCTCGTAGAGCCGGTGGCTGAGGGTCGAACCGCCGGAGAGCTTCATTCGGCCCGGAGCGCGGTGATCGGGTCGAGGAGCGAGGCGCGGCTGGCCGGGTAGAGGCCGGCGGCGATCCCGACGGCGACGCCCAGGCCGACGCCCACCACAACCGACCAGGGCGCCACCGAGGCCGGCAATGGGGTCAGCGACCGGAGCAGGAAGGCCAGCCCGAGGCCGAAGCCGATCCCGAGGATGGCGCCAGCCACCGACAGGGACGCCGATTCGATCAGGAACTGTGCCAGGATGTCTCGCCGGCGGGCACCTAACGCTTTCCGGATCCCGATCTCCCGGGTTCGTTCGCTGACTGCCATCAGCATGATGTTCATGATGACGATGCCGCCCACGACCAGCGAAATGGCCACCAGCCCGGGCAGCGCGACGATCAACACCGCGGAAATCTGGCTCCAGGTGTCGAGAGCACCATCGGAGGTCTCAATGGTGAAGTTGCTGGGCTCGTTCGGCTTGAGGGCCCGGATCCGCCGAAGCACCCCTTCGACCTCGAGGGCGGCCTGCGAGAGCTTCGAGCCATCGAGGATCTGGATGCTGAACCAGTCCAGGTTGCGCCCTTCGCACAGCCAGCGTTGCGCCGGAGACCCGTAGGGAACCACCGCCACCTTGTCGAGCGGCTGACCAAACAGCTCGCCCTTGGCGGCCAGGACGCCGACGATCCGATGGGGCAGCCCACCGATCAGGACCTCCTGGCCGAGCGGGTCGACGCCGGCCAGCAGTCGGTCGGCCACCAGGGCGCCCACCACCGCGACCGGCGCCCCGATCCGCACCTCGGGGGCCACAAAGGGACGGCCGCTGGCCACCTCGTATTTCTTGATGTCGAAGTAGGCCTCGTCGGCCGCCACGATCTCGACGCCCTGAGCCTGCCGTCCGTTCCAGGTCAGCGCCTGGATGCCGCTGCAAACCCGGGAGAACCGGGCGGGCACGGCCACGGCGGCCTGGAGCACGCGAGCCTCGACTTCGCGAAGGGGCGGACGCCGGTTCCACTCCCGCTTCTGCTCGGCGGTCTCTGCAAAGGAGGCATCCGGGCGACGCTTGACCTCGAGCGTGTTCACCCCGACGAAGGCGGTGGCAAAGCTCTCCTCCATGAACACGTTCATCCCCTCGACGATCGAAACGACCGCAATGAGGAACATGACGCCGATCAGGACGCCGAGCATCGAGAAGAAGCTCTTGAGCAGTTGGGAGCGGATCGCCTGGAAGGCGAGCCGGATCGCTTCGAGGAAGCTCATCAGGCGTGCAATATACTCTCGACGGAGCGCCCGTCTTCAGCGGTCGGAGACAGGTACCCCCTTCCAGAGACTCCAACGACCCGGCCCCCCACCCGATCCATGGTGGCGTTTGTGCACCAATGTCCAGTTCGGGGTGGCCGATTCCTCCGACCGACCCGGCGCGCTGGAGCGGAAGACTTCAGATATCTTCAGGCGCTTCGGATCTGGGAGACGCGATGTCGCTGGTCCTTTCGCTGCCCTTGCTGCTGACCCCGCTCCCGCCGCCGGATCAGGCACCGCCTGACCCCGCCCCGGTCGTCGCGATCGAGCGGGTTCACGTCGTGCCGATGACGAGCGACACCGTCCTTCGCGACCGCACCATCGTGGTCCGGAACGGGCGCATCGCCGCGATCTGCCGTGCGACCGAGCGGTGCGTGCCGACCGGTGCCGTGCGGATCGACGGCGGGCGCCGATATCTGATGCCCGCCCTCGCCGACATGCACAACCACTTCGGCGGCTTTCCGTTCGACGGGACGGATGCGAGTCGCATCCGGATGCGGAACCAGAACCTCCGCCAGTACCTGATGTTTGGCGTGATGACCGCGCGCGATCCGGCGGGCGGACCGCGGACCCTCGAAGCGCGCGACGCGATCGCCCGAGGCGAGCTCGTCGGCCCCCGCATCTTCGCGGCGTCGGGTGTGATGGACGGGGACCCGCCGCTCTTTCCGGGGCCGCGGACGTTCGCCACGCCGGCGACCGCGGTGTCGTATGTCCGCGAGACGGCGAAGAACGGCTACGACCTGGTCAAGGTCTACTCGACCCTGAGCCCGGCCGTCTTCGATACGGTGATGGCGACCGCCCGGGAGGTCGGGCTCACGGTGGCGGCCCACGTGCCGATCGCCGTGCCCCTCGAGCACGCCCTCGAGCGGGGGCTCCGGTCGATCGAGCATCTGACCGGGTACGACGTCGCCTGCGCCGCGCCGGCGGTGCGGATGCGCCCGGTTGCCACCGACATTTACCAAGGCTGGGCCTGGTGTACGCCGGAGAAGATCCGGGCCTTGGCGGAGCTTACCGCCCGGTACCGGGTCTGGAACGTGCCGACCCTGGCGCTGTGGGACAACACGGTCATCGAGGTCGACCGCCCTCGGCGCGCCGCCGGCGAGCCGGGGCAGTGGGAACACCCCACGATGGAGTCGGCCATCGACTGGCTCTACAACCTCTACGGGCCGCGCGAGCGGGCCGGAATTGTCGGAACCCGCTCGGCTCGGCTGGCGCTCGTCAAGGCGTTGAGCGACGCCGGCGCTCCGCTCCTCGTCGGCACCGACGTGTCGGGGGCGGGGTACACGGTGCATCGGGAGATGGCCGTGTTCGTTGAGGCGGGTCTCACGCCGTACCAGGCGCTCGTCGCGGCGACCCGCGAGCCCGCCCGCTACCTCAGTCTGGAAGGGGATTTCGGCGTCGTGGCGCCGGGCGCCCGGGCCGACCTGATCCTGCTCGATGCCAACCCGCTCGAGGACATCCGCCACTCGCGAGCGATCCGGGCGCTGATGATCCGAGGCCGCTGGTGGACCCGGGCCGCGATCGATGCCGAGCTCGCCGCGATCCGGCGGGAGTACGCCGAGGACGCGGCGACCCTGCGTCGGCTCGGGCCGGCCCGCGGCATGTGAGATGCCCGATAGCGAGTTGACCGCCGAGGGCCGGCCGTCAGGTGCATGTTGCCGGTTCTACTTGCGAGGCTTGCCCGGCCCAGCGCCCCCGGCCGCCCCGAACTCGCGGACGGTCAGCGCCGACCGATGGTCATAGGGCGTGGCGGTTCCGCCGGGCTCGAGGCCCCGATGGTACTTCTTCTGCCACTTCTCTTCGCGCGCCTCGCTGCCGTCGACCTTGAGGTCCTGGATGAACGATGCCCGGGAGGCCACCCACTCGTCGTACTTGGCCTTTGTCCGGGGATCGGCCGCCAGCGTCGACAACTCGGGTCGGGTCCCTTCGAGCATCCCGATCGAGACGGGAACGATGAAACAGAACGGCTCGCCTCGCTCGAACCGAATGGTGGTGTCCGGCCGAGTGAACCGCCAGTTCATCGTGAACGGGTACGGCGCCCAGGAGGTCTCGATGACGCCGACCAACGGAGCGATCCCATCCTTGGGCGCGTTCGGCGGTCCCATGGCCATCAACGAGATCGTCGCTTCGGTGCGAAACAGATAGCCGGTGTGAAAGGTCAGCACGCCCACCCCGAAATGGCTGATGACGGCGTCATCGACCCCGTCCAGGATCGTGACCGACACGTCCTCCGCCCTGACGCCGCCGTTCCAGGTGGCCTCGAACGTGACGGGTGATAGCAGCTCCCAACCGAACGAGTTGGCGATGGTCAACGGGAGACACCGGTAGGCAAACCGGTGGGGCGAGTCGTCCATCCACTGGCGACGCACCACCCCCGGTCGGATTTCCGGGGCCGGCTCCGTCAGGCGGTAGGCAATCAGCCGCTTGGTTCCGAGGTTCTTCATGAAGGTCTCATTGCAGGGGAAGGTGCCCGAAAAAGTTGGCAGCGGGGCGGACGATTCGCAATCGGCGTCACGATGGACTTTGGCGCTCGAGCGGGTATCCTGAGGTGGTGTCGGCCCGCCGCCGACCGAGCCACCGTCAGTGTGACCGAAGGAGCCCGATCGTGACCCAACCAGTGACCACCGGACCGGCCTTCCCGATGCTCGATTTCATGCTTCGGAACTATCGGCACTTCAACGCCCGATCGACGAGGGACGCTACCGTTGCCTACTGGCGCCACATCGACCGCGGCGGCAAGATGTTCTGGGCCATGGCCGGCGCGATGTCGTCGGCCCGGCTGGGGCTCACGCTGGCGCCGGCCATCCGGGCGGGTCTCGTTCACGGCCTCTCCGTCACCGGCGCCAACCTCGAGGAGTCGCTGTTCCGGCTGGTGGCGCATCGCCACTACCACGACTTCCCCAACTACCGATACCTGACACTGGACGACGACACCCGAATCCTCGAACAGGGGATGCGCCGGGTCACCGATACCAGCATTCCCGAGGACGAGGCCTTCCGGGCGGTGGAGAAGATCATTGTCCCGATGTGGCGGGATGCCACGGCGCGGGGCACCCGACGCTTCTGGCACGAGTACTTCTACGACCTGATCGAGGCCATCGAGCCCGGCCTGCATCAGTCGGACCCCGACGAATGCTGGCTCCTCGCGGCCGCGCGGGCGCGTCTCCCGATGGTGGTGCCCGGCGCCGAGGACTCCACCTTCGGCAACATCTTCGCGTCCTACGTCAAGGGCGGGGAGGTCGACGCCGCGATCGTCAAATCCGGCATGGAGTACATGGCCGGGTTCTATGACGACTACCGGAGGCTGTCGGCTGGCGCGGGGGTCGGGTTCTTCCAGATCGGCGGCGGTATTGCCGGCGATTTCCCGATCTGTGTGGTGCCGTCGCTCAAGTACGACCTGGGCGAGGCCGCGCCGCCGTGGGCCTACTTCTGCCAGATCTCCGACTCGACGACGTCGTACGGGTCGTACTCGGGAGCCACGCCCAACGAGAAGATCACCTGGGACAAGCTCA
>CADEGB010000146.1 GCA_902826755.1 uncultured Gemmatimonadota bacterium | reverse complement strand
CGCCTGATCGAGCGCAAATCCCTTGGCACTGGCGCCAAGATCGAGGGTGTGGTCGGGGGTTTCCAACGAGGCCGAGACCGTTTGGGCATCGAGGTTGAGTCCGCGGGCGCCGGCCTCGATGTCGAATGCCCCGCCGGATGCGTCGCGGACGGCGACGGCCGTCGCGAGCAGCGCAAAGAGATCGGCGCCGATCGGCACCGGCCTGGGTGCGACTCGGCGGAGATGGGCGATCAGGCCGGAGGATTCGAAACGGGTCAGGATCCGATGCAACTCGTCGATCCGTTCGAGGGCCGCTTCGCCGGCGGCGCGGAGGTGGTCGGGGCCGCCGTCGGCGAGGACCAATTCGAAGCGGGTTCCCATCGCCGCCGTAGCGAGGCGGACCGTCGACACGGCCATCCCCGCGGCGCCGATCACAGCTTGCGGGCCCGCATCGTCTTTGGGTCGAACCCGAAGGCCGAGCCTTCCCAGAGCGATCGGGTGGCGAGGTCGACGGCTACCATGACCTTGGCGCCGAGTTCGACCGGGCTGGGCGACGGCGCCTTCGACCGGATGGCGTCGATCCACTGGATCCGGAGGCGATCCTGATCGTCGCCCTGGTCGTCACCGGTGACGGTGACTTCGTCCACTTCGTCGGCGAAAAGGCGCTCGGGCCGGAGCGTCACCGTCCGGCCGGCCAGGTAGAGGTTGCCCTTGTGTCCGCGGATGACCGTTTCGAGACCGACCTCGTTGACGGTGGAACCGGCGACGACGAGGGTGTGGTTGCCCTCGAACTCGATGTTGATGTTGACTTGGTCGTGGTTTTCCATCGCGGTGTCGACGTAGTGGCCGCCGGACGCGACCACCCGGGTCGGCCACCCGAGGTTCAAGGCCATGACGATCGGGGTGATCCGGTGGACGAGCAGGTCACCGATGATGCCGGTCGAGTACTTCCGATAGCGACGCCACCGGGCGTAGACCTCTGCGTTCCAGGGCGCGGCCCCGAGGGGGCCGCACCACCGGCCCCAGTCGAGATTGACGCCGGGTTCCCAGGCGGGGTCGACGGCGTAGTAGAGCCACTCGCCCTCTTTGGAGTTGCGGCAGTAGCTGGTCTGGCTCCAGACCGGCTTGCCGATCGAGCCGGCGGCGACGAGTTCTTGCGCCTTCCGATAGCCGGGTGCCACGACGAACTGGGTCCCGACCACGATCAGAGCCTGGGGGTTGGCTTGGGCGAGTTCGTGGAGCCGGATGGCTTCCGGAAGTCGGAGCGTCATCGGCTTCTCGACGTACACCGCCTTGCCCGCTGCGACGGCGTCCTCGACCATCCGGGCATGCCAATGCTCGGGCGAGGCGACCAGGACGCCATGGACGTCATTGCGGGCCAGGAGGGCTCCGTAATCCGGATAGTGGACCTCGACCGTTCCCTCCCCCTGGGCCGCGACGACTTTGTCCCGGGCGGCATCGAGCCGGGGCCGGCACACATCCGCGAGTCCCACGACCTGGACGTTGGCACGGCCGTCCTTGGCGATGGCCAGGAGCGATTCGACGTGACCGGTGCCCATCCCGCCGGTTCCGATCACGCCGATTCGAACCGGGTCGGCGGCACTCGGGGCGAGCGGTGTTGGGACCACCGGCACCGGAAGGCGTCGGGCGGCCGCGATGGCCCGGTTGGTCAGCGCCAGCGAGCCGAGCCCGCTCATTGCCGTCGTCCGCAGGAATTGCCGGCGCCCCCGATCCATGCGTGCTCCTTGATGAGAATGTGAGGTCGTGGTCCCAGGCTTAGGGCACCATCCGCCGGCGGGTCAGGGGCTCGATCTCGTCGAGCTCGCGCGGGACCATGCTGACCCGCTCGAGACCGCGGGCGGTCAGAAGGTACGAGTCTTCGATCCGGACCCCGGTGTTCTGGTAACGTTCGACGGTCCGCCTGACCTTGGCCGCAAAGGCGCGATTCCGCGGGGTATCGGGCAGCAGATCGAGGAGTCGGGTCGAGAGGTAGAGTCCGGGCTCGATCGTGAACGCGTCGCCCACCTTGAAGATCCCGTCCTGATAGGCCTGGATCGGGTCGTGGACTTCGAGGCCGATGCCGTGGGTAATGCCGTGAATCGAGAACAGCTGCACCTGGCGGCAGGCCGCCGGATTGCGCTGGCAGTCCGCGGGCCAGGGCGGATCGAACTGCGCGTCGACCGACTCGATCAGGCCGAGGGCGGCGAGGCCGCGGGCGCGAGCGGCCACCGAACTGTCGAGGGCCGCCTGGATCGACCGGCCGGCGATCGAGTTCCGTTCCGCGGCGGCCTGCGCGTCGCGGACGATCTGGTAGACGGCCCGTTGTTCGGCGGTGTAGGTCCCGCTGACCGGCAGCGTGCGAGTGACGTCGGCGGCGTAGCCGTCGAACTCGGCTCCGGCGTCGATCACCACCACCTCACCCGGTTCCATCTTCCGGCGGTCCTTCATGTAGTGGAGCTGGAGGGAGTTGGGCCCGGATCCGACGATCGAACCGTAAGAGGGACGCTCCGCCCCGCCGCGGCGGAAGGTGTACTCGATGATGGCCTGGAGATCGAACTCATGCAGGCCCGTTTCGATCTTCTTCATCAGCTCGAGGTGCCCGTCAGCGCTGATCTCGGCGGCGCGGCGGATCAGGGCGAGTTCCGCGTCCGTCTTTCGAGCGCGCAACTGGTCCACGATCGGATGGGCGTCCTGGATCGCGAGGCCGGGATAGCGGGCGGCGAGCCCGCGAACGAACTGCCCCCCGCGAGTGAGCGAGTCCGCGCCGCGGAAGTCGCCGGAGGCAAAGTCGCGCAGCTCGTACAGCGGGACCCGGGCGGCCACTAGCGAGTCGACGAGGGGCGCGAGTCGCCCCGGTTCGGCCGACGGGAGGAGGAGTTCGCGGGCCAGGCCGGCGGAATCGGGTTCCTCGCCGTAGTAGAGCGCTCGCCGGGGAGTGCTCCGGGTGACGAACAGCACCGAGCGGCCCTTGCCGCCCTGAACCACCATGACCCAGGCGGCGTTGGGAGACTGGTACCCGGTCAGGTAGCGGAACGCCGGCAGCTGGTAGAACGGTCCGAAATCCGTGGTGGGCGTCGGACCGCCGAACGCGATGACCGCACCGTTCCCGATCCGCTGGGCCAGTGAATCCCGGCGCGCGGCGTACTCGACGGCGCTGATCTGGCCGACGACTGGCTGGGCTACCACGAGAGCAGCCAAGAAGAAGAGGGACCCGCGCATCGTGGCTCCAGGGGTTTTTGCCGGTCAGAACCCTACCCGCCGGCGGGCCAATTCGCCAGATTGGCCGGATGCCGACGCTCAACCCTGCCTACCTCGACGCGCTGTACCGGACCGTGAACGGAAGTCCGTTCCCGGCGCACCTGCCGTTTCGGTTGGTCACGATGACCCTCGATCGGGCTCGAATCGAACTCGACGTCGCCCAATGTCACCTCCAACCTTTCGGGATCGTCCACGGTGGGGTCATCGCCACCCTGGTCGATACGGCCACTTTCTGGGCCGGATTCGGGTCGATCCCGGAGGACGCGGGCCTGGTCAACGTCGATCTCAAACTCAACTACCTCCAGTCGGTCGCTGAGGGTCGTCTCGTCGCGGAGGGCCGCGCGATCCGGAGCGGGCGCACGATCAGCTATACGGAGGCCACGATCACCACGGCAACCGGGGTTCTGGTCGCGCACGGGACGTCGACGTTGATGGTGCTGCCCGGCAAGGGGCTCCCGACCGCGGTCCCCAAGTTCCTGCCCTGAAGGTTCCCCGATCCGCCGTCGAAACGAAGTTGGGGGGCCGGCCGTCGGATAGGGGGGCACTCATCGAGGTCGTCATGCGTCGGTTCCTGTTCTTGCTGGTGGCGGTCGGATTGGCTCCCGGGGCGCTGTCGGCGCAGCGGGCCCGCCTCGATCGGATTGGCCGCGCGATTCTCGGCACCGACGCCACCGAAGTCGGAGTGTTCGGCGGCCCGAGTCGAACCACCGCCACCGGCGCTGGGCCGCTCGAAGCGGGGTATCGTGGGGTGGTCGGCGGTTTCGTCAGCGTTCCCATGGTCGGCCGAATGCGGCTTCGACCCGAACTGGCGGTGACGGGGACGCGAGTCGGCTACACCCTTACCTATCAGACGCCGTGTGCGCCCCCAGGTCCGTGCCCTTCGGCCTATCAGGCCGAGGCGGTCTCGGTGGCGTGGCTCGAGATGCCCCTCCTGGTCGAGGCGCGGTTTTCCGGTGGGTCCCGGCGGCGGGTCACGCCTCGGCTGGTGGCCGGGCCGTTCGTCGCCATTCGGATCCGGTGCCAGATTGCGGCTGGCGAGCCCCTCATCGGCCAGGTCCCATCCGGGGTCACCGAACCCACCACGACCCGTGGATGCGAACGCGGAGGCCAGGGTGGAGAGTCCTATCACAACGGCGCGGCGGGCTTCGTGGTCGGCGCAAGCCTCGCGCTCCGTGGCCTCGGTCTTGGCGCCCGCTGGACCAGAACGCTGACGCCGGTCGCGCCGTTCGACGGCGGCTTCAATTCCAGTCGACTCGTCAACGCCAAGCTCTCGACGGTGGCGGTGCTGTTCGAAGTCGCGACCCGACTCAACTGAACGTGGCTCGGGGGCGGCGCGGGGAGTAGCTTCTCCTCGGAACCCTTGTCACCACGGAGTCGTCCGATGTCGCGTCCGCTGATTTCCTTTCTCGTGCCGGCGGTCCTGATCGGCTGTCGGCCCGCTCCCGGCGGCTTCGACCCGGGATCAGTTCGCCTCGTTGATCTCACGCACGCGTTCTCGCCCGAAACCCTCTACTGGCCAACCTCGCCATCGGGGTTCGAGCTCAAGGAACTGGCCTACGGACCCACCCCCGGGGGGTGGTTCTATTCGTCGTACGCGTTCGCGTCGCCGGAACACGGCGGGACCCATCTCGACGCCCCGATCCACTTTTTCGAGGGGGGCCGGACGGCCGACGAGATTCCGCTCGAGCAACTGATGGCGCCGGCCGTGGTGATCGATCTGTCGGAACGGGCGGCCGCGGATCGTGATGCTCGCCTGACGGTCGACGATGTCACGACCTTCGAGGCGAGCCACGGAGTGATTCCCGCCGGCGCGCTGGTCCTCCTGAGGACCGGCTGGGACGCTCGCTGGGGCGACCGGATGGCCTACTTCGGCGACACCACGGCCGGTGACGCGTCGAAACTTCACTTCCCCGGCTACGGTGCGGACGCCGCCCGCCTGCTGGTCGACGAACGGCGGGTGGCCGGACTCGGGGTCGACAGTCCCTCGATCGATCACGGGCCTTCGGCGGATTTCCAGGTGCATCGGATCCTGGCCGCCAAGAACGGCATCGGGCTCGAGAACCTGACGGGGCTCGGTCAGCTGCCCCCGGTCGGGGCCACCGTCATCGCGTTGCCAATGAAGATCGCGAAGGGGTCTGGCGGCCCGGTCCGGGTCGTGGCGATGCTGTCGCGCTGACCGCTACTCGCGAACCTGACTGATCTGGACGACGGGTTGGACATCCGTGTAGTTCGGGATGTCGGCCATGATGTCGCGGGCGTTGGGACCGAAGGCGGCCTGAAATGACGCGACCGACTCGAAGTACATGTGGCCGACAGCCGCGTACGGCGGCGGGGCGTCCGGTGCTCCGCCAGCCAGGCCCTCGTCGACGCGGGTCTTGAGGCAGGCGGCGCCGAGCCGCTGGCGAACCATCGGCAGGTGCCGTTCGAGGTAGTAGGTGATGTCGAACCGGCTGGTGGCGGTCTTCGGGTAGAGCACGGTGACTTTGATCATGAGGCCTGATTCCAGCGTTGCGGTAATGGTCAGCGAGTGAACGTCACGCGCTTGGGTGGGTCGGAAGGGAAGAGGAGATAAAACTCGTCCGGACCCTCGATTCGGCCCGGCAGCACATAGGCGTCCTCGACGCCGTTACGATCGAACGCCATCCTGAGTTGGAGGTCGGTGCCGAAGTGAAGGCCGATGGCGGTGACGGTGCCGCCGCCGGTCCCGGTCCACTGACCGGATCCGGTGACATCGGCGCGGGTCTGGACCAGATCGAGGGTGACGAACTCGATCCCGAGCGCGGCCACGGTGCCGCGCCATCGGCCGGTGAGGTCGGAGTTCACGGGGGCAGTGGGTCCGCCGCAGCCGGCGAGCGCCGCCAGGACCAAGAGGGGGGTGAAACGTCGCCGGCCGCGGCCCCCAACCCTGTAGTGAAAGAAACTGCACTTGAGCACTGGCGAGTTCACCTGGTGTTCATCCTCGAAAGGGGATGGAATGTCCATGTCATTCGCCCTCGAACGTCTTAAATTTCACTTGTCATTTTCCCTAGGGGGGCCAACGGGCCGGCCACCCCATACTCGATACCGAACGCCTCGGAAGGGGCGGCGGGTTTCAGGAATTCGAACATGACCTTTCCTCGTCTGGCCACCATTGCCTCCCTCGCGTTGCTCGGGTGCGGTACCTCGGGCAATCCGGTTGAGGCTGGGGCGCCGAGTCTGCAGCGGTCGGGCGACGGAAGTGACGATCCAACATTCTACACCAACTCGAGTGATGCACCGCCCTTCGTGGCACGCACGGTCAGCTTCTGGGCGGTTCGGGGTCGCAACCGGGAAGTGCGTCTCTTCTATCGGCCCCGGCCTGGTGAAACCGACTCGACCGAGTTCGTCCGTTTCAAGGTAGACGCAAGGTCGCTCGTTGCCCGTCCCGACGGAAGTCCGATCGCGGAGGGTGACTCGTTGCAGATCACGCTCTCCGTGGTCGACGGCCCTGCTTTGATCGTGGATTTCCAGCCCTCAGGCCTCCAGTTCAATCCTCGACGTCGGCCCGAGCTCGAGTTTCGGATCGACGAGTGCGACCTGGATCTGGATGGCGATGGTGACGTTGACGATGCGGATCGGGCGTTGGTGCGCTCGAGCCAGGTCTTTCGGCAGGAAGCGGTGGGCCTGCCGTGGGAGCCGCAGTCGACGCGCCAGGGCGCCCTCGATTTCAAGACCAAGGTCGACGGCTTTACCCGCTACGCGGTAGCCTATTGACGGTGGTCGCCGGCCGGGGGTGGTCGTCCCGGTCTCGTTGCTGAACACACGCGGTACGGCGCGCCCTTTGGCCTGGCCCAAACGGCACGCCGGGCTCATTTTCCCGTCCGTGACCGCCTCCTATCGCGCCCTGTTCCGTCCCCGCAATCTCATCGTCGCCGTCGCCGGATTCCTGGCTCTCTGGTTCGGCGTGAGTCGTTTGGTGCCCGATGCCGTCGACGCCGTCCTGGTCGAGCGCCGGGACCTGGTGCAGTCCGTGGTGGCCACCGGTCGAGTGAGAAGTCTCTCGCGGGCTCGACTCGGTGCCGACGTGTCCGGGACCGTCGATCGGGTGCTGGTTCGGGAGGGCGATCGGATTCGACCCGGCCAGGTCCTCGTGGCGCTCGAGGATCGAGAGGCCCGGGCGCAGGTGATGCAGGCGCGGGCGGCCATGGCGCTGGCGGAGGCGGCGGTGGCGGGAATGGGCGAGGTCCGCGAGGCGGTGGCGGCGGCCACCGTGCGGTCGGCCGAGGTGGCGCTGGCAAAGGCGGAAACCGATTTCGAGCGGACCCGTCGTCTGGTGGAGGCTGGCGCGTCGGCGGCGGAGCAACTCGACCTGGCGCGGCAGTCGCTCGAGGCGGCCCGGAGCCAGCGGGACATCGCCGCGGCGCAGCTTCGCGCGGCGGCCGGTGGTGGATCGGACCGGCGGGGCGTGGACGCCGGCCTGGCTCAGGCTATGGGTGCGCTGGCGCTCGCCGAAGCCCGGCTCGCGAACACCCGGATCCAGAGCCCCGGGTCCGGTCGGGTTCTCACTCGGGACGTCGAACCAGGCGATGCGATCCAGGCAGGACGAATCCTGCTGACCGTGGCGCTCGACGGGCCGACCCAATTGGTGGCGGTGCCCGACGAAAAGGACGTATCCCGCCTCGTCCTGGGGCAAACGGCCCTGGCGTCCGCGGACCCGTACCCGGATCAATCCTTCGTGGCGCGGGTGAGCTATCTGGCTCCGGCGATCGACCCGGAGCAAGGCACCATCGAGGTTCGGCTGGACGTCGACAGTGCTCCGCCCTACCTCAGACCCGACATGACCGTGTCGGTACAGATCGAGACGGCTCGGCGCCCGGCCGCGCTGACGATTCCTCTCGCGGCGATTCGGGAGCCATTGTCGACTTCCCCGTGGGTGTTGCTGATCGAGGAGGGTCGGGCGGTTCGTCGGGAGGTGAAGTTAGGCATCCGTGGCGATGTCCATGCCGAGCTCCTGGCGGGCCTGGCGGAAGGCGACCGGATCGTGGCCGGGTCGGCTCGGGGGGTCGTCGCTGGCGATCGGGTCCGAGCCCGGTTGGGGTCGCGGTGACGTTCGAGTGGTTCGTCGCCCTCCGGTTCCTGCGGGAGGGTCGGACCCAGACGGCGTTGATCCTGACCGGCGTTTGCGTTGGGGTCGGGACCATCGTGTTTCTCTCGGCGTTGATCAACGGACTCCAGGACAACATCATTGCCCGGACCCTCGGCAATCAGGCCCACATCGTGGTCCGGCCGCCGGAGGAAATGCCCCGGGTCATCGACTCGGGTGGGACGACCCTGCTCGACGCCAGGGTCATCCGCCCGCCGCAGCGAATCCGGCCGATTCAGCAGTGGCAGCAGGTGGCCGCGACGATTCGCCGGGCGGCGGGTGTCACGGCGGTGGTCCCGACGGTCAACGGCCCCGCCTTCGCGCTCCGGGGCAACGGAACCAAAGCCGTGGCGGTTCGGGGTCTCGATCCGGCGGAGTACTCCGCCATCGTCGATCTCGGTCCCAAGCTCGTGGCAGGCACGCTCGAGTTGACAGGGTTCCAGGCCATCGTCGGCGCCGACCTGGCCCGGAGCCTCGGGATCGTCGTGGGCGACAAGATCCGCCTTTTGGTCGGCTCCGGCACGACGGCCATTTACACCGTCGTCGGGACGATCGACCTCGGCATCAAGGACCTGAACGAACGCTGGGTCCTGATCCCGCTCCGGGCGGCGCAGACCTTGTTCGGGCTCGAGGGCGGGGTGTCCACGTTGGAGGTGAAGGTCGACCGGATCTTCGAGGCGGAGCCGGTTGCGGCAGTGCTGGCCCAGCAGACCGGCCTCGATGCCGAGAGCTGGATGAAGACCAACTCCCAGCTGTTGGTCGGACTGCGCTCGCAAAGCAGCTCGAGCATCATGATCCAGACGTTCGTCATCCTGGCGGTGGCGCTCGGCATTGCCAGCGTGCTGGCGGTGTCGGTGGTGCAGAAGGCCCGGGAAATCGGGATCATGATGGCGTTCGGGACGGCCCGGGCCAAGGTGCTCCGGATCTTCCTGATCCAGGGTGGTCTGGTGGGCCTGATCGGATCGGTTGGCGGGGTCGCGATGGGTCTCGGCCTCGGCATTTTCTTCGAAAACCTGGCCACCAATCCCGATGGCTCGCCGACCTTCCCGGTGGTGCTCCGGTACGGGCTTTATGCGCGGGCGGCGGGGATTGCCACGGCGACGGGCCTGTTGGCCGCTGTGCTACCGGCGCGCCGGGCCTCCCGGCTCGATCCGGCGGTGACGATTCGGAATGGCTGAGCCGCTGCTGGAGGTGGCCGGAGTCACCAAAGTCTACGGGACCGCCATCGTCACTCGGGCCCTTCGGGGCATCGATATCACCATCGAGTCGGGCGAGTTCCTGGCCATGACCGGGCCATCCGGGTCCGGGAAGAGCACGCTCCTCAATCTGATCGGCCTGCTCGATCGGCCCACCACGGGCCGGATCGCGATTCGGGGCACTGACACGGGGTCCCTCGACGCGGACGGACTGGCTCGCTTTCGGGGCCGGACCATCGGCTTCGTATTCCAGTTCCACCACCTGTTGCCGGCGTTCTCCGCCACGGAGAACGTCCTGATGCCCGCCTTTGCGGATCTCGGCACGATCACCGAACCGATGCGGGCCCGGGCCGAGTCGTTGCTTCGGTCGGTGGGGCTCGGCGACCAACTCGATCGGAAACCGAGCCAGCTGTCCGGCGGCCAGCAGCAGCGGGTGGCCATCGCCCGGGCCCTGGTGGTGGAGCCTGCGTTGGTGCTGGCCGACGAGCCGACGGGGAATCTCGATCAGGAGGCGGGGGAGCAGGTCTTCCAGCTCCTTCGTCGTCTCAATG
>CADEGB010000145.1 GCA_902826755.1 uncultured Gemmatimonadota bacterium | reverse complement strand
AGGCCCACTCTTCCGACGAATCGGCCGTGACGGCGACGGTCGACTGTTCATCCGCCACCCATCGGCCGATGAACTGCTGGATCATCGACAGGGCGGGCGTCACGCTGGGCAGCGGCCAGGTATTGAGTGCCACCACGAACGCGGTGCCCTGCTCAGGCCAGGCCTGGGCCATGTTGTACCACCCGTACATGTGCGCGCCGCCGTGCTCGTAATGGAACTGCTTCGTCCCCGGATCGAACAGCCACCAGATGAGGCCCTGCCGGACGCCAGGAACGCCCGGGTACCCCGGTCCGGAGTCCTGGGGAGTCAGCATCTCCATGACCGTCTCCGGTTTGAGGACCTGGTACCCGTTGTACTGTCCTCCGTTCGCCATCGCGAGGACGAGCTTCAGGTGATCCACGGGCGTGGCCACGAAGGCGCCGGCTGGATACTCGGCGAAGTACACCGTTGCGGTAGGAATCCACACCTTGCCCATCGGGGCGTAGCCGGTGCTCATCCGGGGCCAGATGTCCGGCCGGACCTGGTCCTCGGCCTGATAGAGCGGGTACTGCGCCGAGGTCATGCCGAGTGGCAGCATGATGTGCTTGTCGACCCACGCCCCGAAGGAGAGGCCCTCGGGATTCGCCATCTCCACGATCAGGCCCAGTGTCGCGATCCCGAGGTTGGAGTAGTTCATCTGATAGCCGGCCTTGGCGAGCCAGCGGGGCGAGTCCATGCCGACCATGAGCCCCGAGGCCCGGGCGTACTGTTCGGCAAGCTCCTCGCGGAGGGGCCGCGGCCGGTCGAAGTAACACCCGGCCGCGTCAGTCCCGAGCCCTGATCGGTGGACCAGCAGGTCGTGAACCGTGACCTCCCGGCCACCGAGCGGATTGGTGACCTTGAAGGGCAGATGCTTGTTGATCGGGTCGTGGAGACCGATCACGCCCCGTTCGACCAGCTGCATGATCGCAGTGCCGGTATAGGTCTTTCCCATCGACCCCGAGCGGAACACCGTCTGCGGCGTCATCGGCGTCTGTTTCGCCACGTCGGCCAGGCCGAAGCCCGCCTCCCAGACGATCTCGCCACGGCGCGCCAGGGCGATGTTGATGCCGGGGCAACTCCGCGACCGCATCACGGTCGGGATGTAGGCGCGCAGAGCCTCGAACAGGGGCAGTCCGCACGACACCCAAGCGCTCCACTTATGAGTTAGGACATCAGACCAGGCTACTGGGCTCGGCGGTCTTCCGTTCACCCACCGCAGACCTCCGCGAACACCCGGAGCGCGTTCTCGCCGAGAATCGCCTTGATGGCTTCGTCGGAATACCCCCGTTTGACCAAGCCCCGGGTCACATTCGGGAAGTCCCGCACATCGTCGAAGCCGATCAGCCGGTTGGTCACGTCGACGTTGTCTTCCGGCCGGAATCCGAGTTCAGCCTCCTCCGGCTGCAGCGTCACCCGGAGTACGTCGTCGGGCGCCTGCATCGGCCAGTCGGTGCCGATCGCGACATGTTGCCAGCCGACCAAGTTTGCGATGTAGTCGATGTGGTCGAGCATGTCATCCATGGTGCCCTTTGGAGGAGCCGCCAGAAAGAACGGCACCGCCACGACCCCGATCACCCCACCGCTGTCGGCGATGGCCCGGAGCGCCTCGTCCGTCTTGCCGCGGGCGGACGGGTACACGCCGCGGGCGCAGGTGTGATTGGCGTTGACCGGCCGGGTCGAGTGACGACAGGCGTCGAGCGTCGTGGCCGGTCCGCAGTGACTGGTGTCGACGATGATGCCGAGCTGATTGCAGCGCTTGACTACATCCAGGCCGTAACGGGACAGCCCGCCGTCGACCCGCTCGGTGCAGCCGGCCCCGACGTGATCCATCCGGTTGTAGGTCAGCATCAGGGACCGGAGCCCCCGGGCGTAGGCCGCGTCGATCGTGGTGAGGTCCCGGGGAATCGGAATCGTGGGCTGGCAGTTGGCATAAGAGGCCAGCACGCCGTCTCGCTTGGCGGCGCGAATGTCCGCCGCCGTCGTCACGTACCGCATCCAGGGGAGCGAGGCGTAGCGCAGGGTCAGCTCGTTCCACCGAAGCCCCACCGGGTGGTGTCCATCGTGGAGGACGATGTGGTACGTGCCGCACGTGAGGCCGGACTCACGGTACCAGTCCCGGATCAGATCCGATGCGCCGGAGAGCGACTGCTCATACGGCCAATAGAGCGACTCCGCGATCCCGGCAAAGCCACGCCCAACCTCGGCCATCCTCGCCTGGTAGGCGGCTTGCATGGCCGGAGGATAGGCGGCAAAGATGTTGCCGCCGGCGTGCTGTGAGAGCATATCGATCACAATGCTCTCGCCATGGAGACGCGCCGCCCGCTCCTCCTCCTCCGCGGTGAGACCGAAAGGATACTGGGGCGCGCGGTTTGCTCCATACTCCGCGAACGACGAGGTCACGGCGCCTTCAGCAGTCCGCCGAGGGACACGTAGAGCTGGGCGCCTGGATCGAGCTCGCGCCACGCCCGCTCCGCCTCCTCCAGCGTGATCCGCATCCGGCCCGATTTCGCAAAGACCTGAATGGCCTCGCGGGTCGGCTCGACCTGGTTCATGTCGCGGACCCCGGCGACGAACGCCTCGGCGTCCCAGCTGACATTCGACTCGGGGTCCACCACGGCTTCCCGGGCAATCCGTGCGACCTCCTCGTCGTTGAGCCGGGTCGGGATGCCGATGCTCGCGTTGAAGGCCTCGACGTAGAGGAGGCCGCGGAGGTAGGAGACCTTCCAGGCCCACTGCTTCGACGGTTCGGCGGCGGCGGCCACGGTCGATTGTTCGTCGGCCACCCAGCGACCGATGAACTGCTGAATCTTCGACACGGTGCCGGTGATGGTCGGCAGGGGCCACTCGTTCATCGCCACGACGAATGCCGTGCCCTGCTCCGGCCATGCGTGCGCCATGTTGTACCAGCCGAACATGTGCGCCCCACCGTGCTGGTACTGGAACATCCTGGTACCCGGTTCCGCCAGCATCCAGATGAGGCCGGCCCGGCTCCCGGCGACTCCCGGAAACCCGGGGCCGGCGTCCTGCGGGGTGAGCATCGCCTTGACCGTCTCCGGCTTGAGCAGCTGATAGCCGTTGTAGCTCCCCTGATTGGCCATCGCGAGGAGCAGTTTGAGGTGGTCGCCCGGGGTGGCGATGAAGCCGCCGGCCGGGTACTCGCCGAAATACACGGTGGCCGTCGGGATCCAGACCTTGCCCATCGTCGCATACCCGGTGCTGAGGCGAGGCCAGAGGTCGGGGCGGATCTTGTCCTTGGCCTGGTACGGCGGGTACTGCGACGACGTCATGCCCAGGGGCTGCATGATGTGCTTCTCGACATAGGTCGAGTAGGAGAGGCGTTCGGGATTGCTCATCTCGACGATGAGACCGAGGGTGGCGATCCCGAGGTTGGAGTAGCCGTACTGGTAGCCGGCCTTGGCCACCCACCGGGGAACGAACGCGCCCCCGATCCGGTCTCCCGGTTTCGCATATTCGGTCTCGAGCTCCTCGCGGAGGGGACGCGGAACGGTGAATAAGCTGAGCGCGGCGCCGCCGCTCAGTCCGGAGCGGTGGGTCAGCAGGTCATGAATGGTGACCTCGCGCCCACCTAGCGAGTTGGTCACCTTGAACGGAAGGTATTTGTTGATCGGATCGTAGAGCCCGAGCACGCCTTGTTCCACCAGCTGCATGATGGCGGTGCCGGTATAGGTCTTCCCCATGGACCCGGAGCGGAACAGCGTTTCCGGCGTCATCTGCGCCTGGCGGGAGGCATCCGCGAAGCCGAACCCGGCCTCCCAGACAATTTCCCCGCGCCGGGCCAGGGCGATGTTCACGCCCGGGGCACTCTGGGACCGCATCACGGTCTGGATGTAGGCCCGGGTGGCGTCGATCAGGGCCAGGTCGCCGAGGTTCGTGGTCCGGACGGATTCCGTGACCGGGATCGGTCTCGTGGCCGGGGTCATTTGCGCCGGTAGGCCGGTCAGTGGAACGGCCGTCAGCATGAGGACTGCGATCGAATTCCTGGTCATGAGTCATCCATTTCCAACGTCGATCATGAGTTCTTTAATGGAACGTACTGACAGGTCCGCAGGATGGGAAGTCGTTCGGCAGCAGGGCGGGTCGGCCGCGAACGTACTACCGACGCCGACTCCCGGCTCTTAGGTTCCCAAATGGAATTGACTGGAGCCCCATGCGCTGGAACGACCTTGCCCGCCAACCCTGCTCGGTCGCCCGATCGCTTTCCGTGATCGGTGACCGCTGGACCCTCCTGATTCTCCGGGACTGCTTCCTCGGCGTGACCCGGTTCGACCACTTCCAGACCCGGCTCGGTCTCACCCGCCACGTCCTGAGCCGTCGGCTCAAGACCCTGGTCGGGGCCGGCGTGCTCGCCCGCCTCGCGTATCAGTCCGGGCCGACCCGGTTCGAGTACCGGCTCACGCCGAAGGGGCTCGACCTTCACGACGTGGTAGTGAGCCTGACCCGGTGGGGCGACCGATGGATGGCTGATCGGCGCGGCCGGCCCCTCGACCTGATCCATCGCGACTGCGGCCACCGCACGACACCGATGGTCGTCTGTGCGGAATGCCAGGAACCGCTGACCGCCCGATCGACCAAAGTCCGATTTCGGTTTGCGGAACCACCGTTTCCCCAGGCGGCCGGGTGACCGGCCCCGAACTCAATCCGCGTGCCCGCGGTTGGCTCCGCTTCCTCTGGCGGAAGGCAACCACCACCGACGACTGGTCCGCGTCCGGCGAGCCCCACGCCTGGTGGGATCGGTACTCGTCCGAGCCGGTGCTGAACTTCGCCCGGTTCGATCTGTCCGAGTCCGCGTACGCCGTGGCCGTCATGGCGGACGTCACGCAGCATTCCGGAGGTCACCCCCGGCGGCGCGGATCGGTTCCTGGCCTTCCTGGGAACAGAACTGGACCCCCTGATCCGGTCGCGATACCCGGTCGTCGACGGGCCCGGAGGACTGCTCGGCGTCTCGTACGGCGGCAGCTTCGCGACCTACGCCTTTATCAAGCAGTCGCGGCTGTTCAACCGGTATTTGGCTCGGCAGCCCGGGCCTGTTCACCAGCGCCTCCGATTCGTGGCACCCGCGATGAACGACGCGCTACTGACCCTCTACGGTTCCCATCGCTCGGGGTGAGCCGAAAGTTGTTGCGCCGCTCGCCTCGATAGTGCGCGGCGAGGACGCGCTCCGCCGACGGCTAGCCGATCAATCGGCGCGGAGCGCCTGAGTTGGGTCGATGCGGAGTGCCCGGCGACCGGGAATCGCGGCGGCTAGAGCGCTCACGAGTACCACCACCGCGGCCGCCGTTCCGAGGACCAAGGGGTCGGTGGCCCGGGTTCGGAAGAGCAGCGCCTCGAGCCGGCCGCCGGTCAGCAGCGCGAGCCCCACGCCCGCCGCGATGCCGAGCGCCGCCGTGGCCATCCCGCCTCGCACGGTGGTCCAGAAGAGCCGGCGGGGCGGGGCACCGAGCGCGGCCCGCAGGCCAATTTCCCGCGTGCGCTGCGAGACCCCGAACGCCACCACGCCGTAGAGACCGATCGCCGCGATCGCCAGGCTCAGGCCGCCGAACACGGTCAGCAGGGAGGCTCCGAGATTCCACTGCCGAGCCTGGCGCCCGAGGATCTCACGATACGACTGGACCGGAAGGAAGGGGAGATCCGTCCGCTCGGCCAGGAGGCGCTGCCGGATCGCTTCGGCCGGATTGGGCCGGCCGGGTTCCATCCGGACCACGATGTGATGGGGCAGGAGGGGTTCCGTGGCCTGATCGAGGACGCTGAAGTACAGGAAGAATGGCGGCTCGTCGAGCTCCTGGCGATGGAGATCGGCCACGACACCGACCACCTCGAGGCACGGGACCGAATCGGCGATTCGGCCAGGATAGAAGCACTTCCCCAGCGCCGATTCGTTCGGCCAGATCGTTCGGGCCATCCGTTCGGAGACGAGCGCCACCGGTGCCGATCCGCGGCGATCGGCGGGCCCGACGTCGCGTCCCTGGAGCAGCCGGATTCCATAGGCAGCCAAGGTCCCGGGACCGATGGCGAAGTAATACGGCCCACCGCCCTCGAGCCGTGGGATCGAGTCCTTGCCAGGCACCGTGATCCGGCCTCCGCTGTTGGAGCGGAACGGCGCCCCGAACGTGAGCCCGGCGGCGGTCACCCCGGGCATGGTCCTGATGCGATCCGCCGCCCACTCGAACATCCGGATCGATTCCGCTCGATCGAGATTGCGCCCGTCCAGATCCATCGACACCAGGTAGGCATCGTCGGGGCGAATCCCGAGGTCGAGCGACCGAATGGTCGCGATGCTCCGGAGGAACAGGCCGGCCAGAACCACCAACGCGGTACACAGGGTGGTCTGCACCAGGAGCAGGCCCCCCCGGGCCCGGGCCCCCGACCGGCTGATCGCTCGGCCGGCGCCGTGGAGTTCGGTGGCTGGATCGACCCGGGCGCTGCGGAGCAATGGCCAGAGGCTGGCCAGGAAGGCCGCGAGCACACCGGCCACCGCCGTGGTGGCCAGGACGCGGAGGTTGACGGGATCGCCGTCCCAGGCGGTACCCTCGAGGAGAACCCGGCGCACGACGAGGCCGCCCCAGCGGGTCAGCGCCAGGCCGAGCACCAGGCCCAGCCCGACCACGAGGACCGTCTCCACCAGCGACTGCCGGAACATCCGGCCCCGGGATATGCCTAACGCCTGCCGCACGGCCGTCTCGCTCCGCCGGACGATGCCGCGCGCCAGCACCACGTTGGCCACGTTGGCGCAGGCGATCAGGAGGACGATCAGGGTGACGCCGTAGAGCCACCCCGCCACCCGCTCGGGGCCGGCGCTCTCGCTGTAGGCGGCCAGGCTCCGGAAGCTCAAGGTGGCCCGTGCCTCGAACGGCGCGAAGTCCGCGTTGGCCGCCCGATAGGCGCGGGTGGCTTCGGCCGCCGCCAACTCGTCGGAGACGCCGGGCTCGATCCGCGCCAGCAGGTTGAGCCACTGCCACCCGCGCCCGGTTCGCCACTCGCTCCCGCCCTGGACCAGCGGACCCACCGCCTGGAACGGGAGCCAGAGATCGATCGGCTCGAGGTCGGTGCCGTTGAACCGCTCGGGGCCGATCCCGATGACCTGATAGGGCTGGCTGTTGAGCATGATGGTGCGGCCGATGGCGGCCGGGTCGGCGCCGAGGGCCGTCCGCCAGAACCGATCGCTGAGGACCACCACCGCCGTCCCGGACGGGGGCTGGTCGTCCGCGTCAGTGAAGAACCGCCCGCGGGCCGGCGCGGTGCCCACCAGATCGAAATACTCTCCGCTCGCGAACACGGCTCGCGCCGGACGCGCCTCGACGCCAAGCCCGAACGACAGGGTGGCTTGGGTGACGGCCGCCACCCGGCTCAATCCGGCGACGCCTCCACGGAGCCCCTCGAACGACGGATAGGACACGGCGTCCCATGGCTCGGAGTAGTGGTCGTCGAACCACCGGGCCGCCTGAATCCGGCGCACCTCGTGTGGCGCCACGACCCCGGGCGGCGGCTGAAGAAGGAGGCGATCCACCACCCCGAACATGGTGGCGTTGGCGCCGAGGGCCAGGCCGAGGGTTCCGATCACGACGGCGGCGTAGCCCGGCGACCGGCGGAGGCCGCGGAATGCCAGCCCGACGTCCTGACGAATCGAGTCGAGGTGCCCGAACCAGCGGCGGCGCCGGCCGGCGCTCCGATCGATCGAGCCGAGCTGCCGGCGGAATCGATCGAGGTCGCCGAACCGGCGGCGAGCGGCCTCCCGGGCGGCTTCCGGGCCGAGGCCCTGCTCCCGGTACCACTCGGTCAGTTGCTCCAGATGAGTGCTGATTTCCTGCTCGACGTCGTCGGTGACGCTGGGCTCGCGGGCCGCGAGCCGAAAGAGACGGCTGATCCGGTTGGCCATGGCTCAGCTCGTCTGCTGGAGCAGGCGAATCGCTTCGCGCTGGCTCTTGAGGACGCGGAACACCGCCACCGCGTACGCCGTCCACCGGGCCGTGTCGCGCGCCAGCTCCCGGCGGCCGGTGGCCGTCAGGGTGTAGTAGCGGGCTCGCCGGTTGTTTTCGGTCACGCCCCACTCGCTCTCGAGCAGCCCCTGCTTTTCGAGGCGGTGGAGGGCGGTGTACATCGCGCCATCCTCGACCCGCAACTCATCGAGCGTGGCCTGCCGGATCCATTGGGTTACCCCGAAGCCGTGTTGGGCCCCCCCGCTCAGGGCCCGGAGGACCAGGAGGTCGAGGGTGCCGCTGAGGAGATCGAAATCGGCGCTGGCCACGGGGGTCCCCTGTTGTCGTTACCCTAATAAGACGAGGGGAACGGCCAAAGGGTTTCGTCCCGTAGCCGCCGGGGCGGGGCGGGCCCGGGCGGTCAGGGTCGGGCGCGCTGGAAGATGGCTTCGCCGCCGAGCATGGATCGCCGGATCCGAACGGGCCGGCCGGCCGCGTCCCGCTCGACCTGGAGTTCCACGGCGAGGTTGGTGCCGAACAGGCGGTCGCGGGTCTCGGCGGCCATGTCAGCGGCCACCGGGTTGCCGAACACCACCATGGTCGCGAGCAGGCCCCGTGCCTGCGGCGTAATCCGAAGCGTGTCGCCCGACTCGGACTTCCAGAGCCCGGCGAGCTGGGCGCGGTCGGCGGGGCGGAGGGCAATCCTCGGGCGGGCGTAGAGGAACCGAAGGGCTCGGCTGATCGAGCTGCCGACGACCGACATGTGGGTTTCGTCGGGGTACACGATCGAGCCGACTTCGAGCGTGGGGAACGCGGCGGTCAACTCGGTCGCCATCCTCCGCATCGGCGGGACCATGACGTCGGTCTCGAGGGCGCCCACGGTCAGGAAGGCTCGGCCGGTCGGTTGATTCGGCCGGGCGCGGGCCGTCGCCAGCGCCTTGAAGATCCCCTGCCCATCCCACCACAGGGACGGGCTGCCGATCCAGTAGCGGCGGAACACCGTCGGCTCGGTCAACAGGGTATAAGTCGTGAAAAGGCCGCCCAGCGAGTGGCCCCCAAGACCGCGGTCGGTGGGGTCGGTTCGATAGCGCCCGTCGATGACCGGAATCAGTTCGGTGGCGACGAACGAGAGGAACGCGCGCGCGCCGCCGCTTCCCGCCAGGGAGGAGTCGACGCTGGTGTGGGTATAGTCTCGCGACCGGCTGGCGTGATAGGCTGGGGTATACACGGCCGGATCATCCTCCGGGTAGCCGATCCCGACCAGGATCAGTTCGGGGACCGCGTTGTCGATCCGAAGCATCCGATAGGTGTCGACCAGCGTCGTGAACGCGAGGTTGCCGTCGAGCACGTAGAAGACCGGATATCGCTTACCGGAGGTCTGGTAGCCCGAGGGCAGGGCGACTTCGACCTGGTATTCGATGCCGGTGGTGTTGGCCTTCATCAGGTAGCGTTCCGACCCTGGAACGGCAACGGGGCCCTGGGCGGCGAGGGGGCCGGCCATCACGGCCAGGAGCGGGAGGAGACGGAGCAGGCGGTTCACGAGTTGGACTCCGAGGCGCGGGAGAGCTTGCGGACGCCGGAAAATATCGCCGCGGGTAAGCCCCCGAGCCAGAGTGCGGGAGGGGGGCGACGGGCACGGTCCAGCGCAGAGCGCAACGGTTTGGGCCCCGGGAGCATCAGAGTGGTAGTCCGTGTCAACCAGACTTTTGTGGAGGTCGGAATGGGTTCGAAGCTCGGATGGACGGCCCTTTGCGCGGCGGTCCTGGCGGCGCCGGCAGTGGCCCAGGAGCCGGAGCGCCAGTCGGATCGCCGGCGGGAGCGGGAAGAGCGGATGGAAGCTCGGATGCGCGAACGGGTCGATCGGGTCCGGGAGCGGATCCCCGACCGGTTCGACGACGAGGATTTCACCTTCCGGTTCCGGGAGCCGGTCGTCATTCCTCGCGTTCGCGTGGATCGAATGGACATTCCCCGCGTTCGGCTGGATCGGATGGACATTCCTCGGGTCCGGCTCGATCGGATGAACATCCCGCGGGTCCGGTTGGATCGGATGGACATGCCGCGCGGTCGGCTCCGCCAAGTCGAGGTTCCGCCGTTCCGGATGCGGTTCGACGCGCCCCGCTGGGAGCGCGAGTTC
>CADEGB010000144.1 GCA_902826755.1 uncultured Gemmatimonadota bacterium | reverse complement strand
AGGGGCGCTGCTGCATCACCGCGTGAGCCCACCGATACGGCTCGAGCGCCCGGCGGGCGGTCCCTTCGTTCCAGGGATCCTCGAGTGAAAAATCCGGAAACGCCACCGCGGCGGTCACGAGGTCGTCGTCGCCCGCCTGCCTGGCAACGGCCGTCACCATGGCCGGCAAATCGTTGACGTAGGTGAGCGAGTTGCCGATGAAAAGCACCCGGGTCCCACCCTCGGGAAACCCGGGCGGATCACCATCGGCGGGACCGAGACAGGAGACCCCGCTCGCGAGCACCGCGAGGAGCGCGAGCCAGGGCGTGAGGGAAGACATCGCGGACCGGTGAAACGACGGGGAGCGGATCATGGAGCGAATCTCGCTCCGGGCCCTGGGTCCCGCGCCGGTTGCGGGACCGGTCGTGACGGTGGAGGGGGGAGCCGGCCTCAACCGGGGCCGGCTCGTCCACCCAGGCGCGCTACTTGTTCTTGAGCCAGCGATAGATGAGAAGGATCACCACGGCGCCGATCACCGACCCGATGAAGCCGACCCGGGGGCTCATCCCGATCAGACCGGCCAGCCACCCGCCCACCCACGACCCGCCGACGCCCAGCAGCGTGGTCACGATGAACCCGCCGGAGTCTTTGCCCGGTACCAGGACCTTGGCGATGGTGCCGACCAGGAACCCGATCAGAATCGTCCAGAGGAGTCCCACGTTGCCCCCTTCAGGTTGAGAACCCTAACGTCCCGCGATCGCGGCGATCGCGATCACGACCAGCCATCCCACCGCCACCACCGCGGCGGCGACCGCCGCGAACGCGGCCACCACCACCAACCCACTGGTCCGCTCCGCCTCCGCCGGCGCCTCGAGCCAGCGCTCGAGCAGATCGCGGTTCCGGCGGTTGGCCTTCCAGCCGAGGTCGAACAGATCGCCCGCCACGGGAATGGTGCCGATCAGGGCGTCGATCCCGACGTTGAGCGCCATCCGCGCCACCACCGGCCGGGCGGCGCCGAGTCGAACCGCCTCGGCGATCAGGAGGCCCCCAACCACTAAGCCAACCAGGTCGCCAAGGCCCGGAACCAGGCCTACCACCGCGTCGAGCCCCACCCGCCAGCCGAGGATCGGAAGCCGAACCGCCTCATCCCACCATCGGGCAATGGCGCGAACCCTGGCGAGTCGATCGTGGCCGGCAGCGGCCGTCCGAGCCAATCCGATGGCGGTCATGGGCAGGTGGTAATACGCAGCAACCCGGTGATGGTGTCAGGTCGAAACAAGGGGCTTGACGAAACCGAATAAATACCGAATATTCGACCCACCGAAGCCGAACAAAAGCCGAACATGAAGCCAGTCACCCCCAATCCAACCGCCAAACCCGCTCCCCGGGTCTGCCCGGAATGCGCCGGACCCCTGGCCCATACGGCCGGGTGCGTCTCCTGCCTCCAGTGTGGTTGGGCCCGATGCGGCTGAGCGCCATGGGCCAGCAGCTCGGACTCGGCATCGATGCCGGCCGGCGGTCGCTGCCGACGCTCGACGAGCGGCAGCGGGGCACCGCGTTCCTCGGCCTCGAGGTCAACCGGATCATCAATCCGCCGGAAGCCACCGGGATGCCCTTCTGGTCGATCAATCCCTACATCGGATGCGAGTTCGGCTGCGCGTATTGCTACGCGCGTGACACCCACCGATGGACCGCCGAACGCAACCAGCTGGCCGGTCCGCGGCCGCCGCGGGAGGATTTCGAGCACCGAATCTTCGTCAAGCGGAACGCCGCCGACGTCCTCCGTCGCACCCTCGACCCGGCCAAGGTGGCGGGTGCCTCGATCCTGATCGGGACCGCCACGGACCCCTACCAGCCGGCCGAGCGGACCTTCGGAATCACCCGGGCCCTGCTGGAGGCGCTACTCGGCTATCGCGGGCTCTCGATCCGGATCACCACCAAGTCGCCTCTGGTGGGTCGGGACGCGGAGCTGCTCGCGCGGCTGTCCCGCCACCACCGAGTCTCGGTCAACATCTCGCTCATCTCGCTCGATCCGGCCCTGATCCGCCGGCTCGAACCCCGCAGCCCGCTGCCGCACGCCCGCCTCCGGGGCCTCCGGACGCTGGCGGACGCCGGAGTCGACGCCGGCCTCCTGATTGCCCCGATCATTCCGGGGCTGACCGATGGATGGGGAGCGTTAGGCGGGCTGATGGCGGCCGGGCGGGAGGCCGGCGCGCGTTACGCGGACGGGTTTGCGCTCAGACTCGCCCCGGTGGCGCGTTCCGGTTTCCTCCCGACCCTGGCCCGGGAGTTCCCCGAACTGGTGGAGCGGTATCGCCGTCACTATGGCGGCCGGCATCACGCCACCCGGCCATACCTCGAAAGCCTGGCGGCCCGCCTTCGGACCCTCCAGAAAATCCACGGATTCCCCGTCGTGGCCCGGTCGGCGCTCCGAACCGAAGCGGAGGCCGTCGCCGCCGGGCCCGCGGCAACTCCGCCGGCCGATCCGCGGCGCGCCCCGCCCGCCGCGCGCCGGCGGCGGACCTCGCTCCCCGCATCCCGGACCACGGGCCAGCCGACCCTGGCCCTCCTCTGATCAACCAATCACCACCCGTCACCGAGGATCTCATGACCGTCGCCGACGTTGCCGCTGGACTCACCACCCTCGTTGCCCGGGGTGAGTATCACGCCGCCATGAACGCCTACTATCACCCCGACATCGTCAGCATCGAGGCGGTCGGAGACCCCCGGGAAGTTGTTGGCCTCGAGGCCTGTCGTCAGAAGGCCGAATGGTGGACGGACTCGTTCGAGGTCCACAGCGCCAAGGTCGAAGGCCCCTACATCGGCGAGGACCGGTTCGTCGTTCGCTATCTCTACGACATCACCAACCGGTCGCTCGGTACCCGGTCGCTGTTCGACGAATTGGCGCTGTACTGGGTGGAGGGCGGCAAGGTGGTCAGGGAGCAGTTCTTCTACCACATGCCGGGGATGTAGACCGCTACCACTGGAGGACGATCTTGCCGAAGATCCGGTTCGATTCCATGGCCTCGTGCGCCCGCGCCACCTCGGCCATCGCAAACGTGGCGCCGATGACCGGCGAGAGGGTGCCGGCGGCAATGGCGGGGAGCACACCGGCCCGAAACGCCTCGACCAGCGTCACCCGTTCGGCGGGCGGGCGGGACCGCATCACCGAGCCGATCACCTCAAGCCGTCCCCGGAGGATCCGGCCCACGTCGACCTCGGCAGCTTTGGGCCCCTGCATCGTACCGAGCAGGATCAGCCGCCCCTTGGAACGGAGCACCGACAGGTTCTCGGCCAGCGAGGGACCGCCGAAGAAATCGATGACCACGTCCACCGGCGTGTCCAGCGCTTCCGCAAACCCACGGGTCGAGGTGTCGATCCCCTCGTCGAGACCAAGGGGCCCCGCCGCGATCAGCTTGGCCGGCGTCCGGGACGTACCAATGACCGTGGCGCCGAGCCATTTGGCCAATTGCACCGCCACGGTGCTGACCCCGCTGCCCACCGCGTGGATCAGCACCCGCTCGCCCGGCGTCACTCGCGCCCGCACCGCCAGGGCGTCGTAGGCAGTCAGGAACGCCTCCGGCACGGCGGCGGCCTCCGCGTCGGTCAACCGTTCCGGCACCGGCAGGACTTCGGCGGCCGGCACCGCCACCCGCTCGGCCTGGCCGCCACCGCCGACCAGGCCCATCACCCGGCTGCCCGGGACCAGGCCGGTCACGCCTTCGCCTAACGTCTCGACCACGCCGGCGTATTCGAGGCCCGGAATGTCGGCCGGCCAACCCGGCGGGGCTGGGTACCCGCCCCGCCGCTGGATCAGGTCGGCCCGATTGAGCCCGGCCGCTCGAACCCGAACCACGACCTGGCCGGGACCAGCCACCGGATCCGGGACCTCCCGAACCGCGATGACCTCGGGCCCACCGGCACCGGTGTAGACGATTGCGCGCATGGAAGGAACCAATCCCGACTTGGCGGAACGAGCAACCCCCTGCACCTTCCGGGGTAACGTGCGAGCGCCCCCGATCGGCGGCGTCTCCCGAAGTCCCCGAATCCGGCGGCTCGACATGCGGGCAGGGCAGCGAATGCGCACGACGATGGCGGCGGTGACGATCTCGATGGCGGCGGCGGCCTGCGCCGATGGCGACGACGGCCAACAGCCCCCACCGCCGCCGCCTCCGGCCCCGGCAGGCGTCGGACTCGCCGAGGTCGGCATCTTCTCGTTCCCGGTGGTCCTCACCAGCCCCCCAGCCGACGCCCGGCTGTTCGTCGTCGAGAAGCGTGGCACCATCCGGATCGTCAAGCAGGGCACCATCCTGGCCACCCCGTTCCTCGACCTCTCCGCCAAGGTCACGACCGGCAGCGAGCAGGGACTCCTTGGCCTGGCCTTCCATCCCGGCCACGCCACCAACGGCCTCTTCGTCGTCAATTACACCGACCTGGCTGGCGACACCCGGGTCTCCCTTTTCCGGGTCCAGACCGCCAACCCCGACCGAGCCGACCCCGCCAGCGAGCAGCTGATCCTGACCGTGGCGCAGCCGTTCTCCAACCACAACGGCGGCATGGTGGCGTTCGGACCCCAGGACGGCCACCTCTACATCGGGATGGGCGACGGCGGTTCCGGCGGCGATCCCCAGGGGAACGGTCAAAAACGCACCACTCTGCTCGGCAAACTGGTCCGGCTCGCCGTGGCATCGAATGGCCAGGTCAGCATCCCGGCGGACAATCCTTTCGTGGGACAGTCGGCCACCCGGCCCGAGATCTGGAGTCTCGGGCTCCGCAACCCGTGGCGCTTCAGTTTCGACCGCACCACCGGTGATTTGTACGTCGGCGACGTCGGACAGAACCAGCGGGAGGAAATCAACGTCGTCACCCCGGCGGCAGGACGGGGCGCCAACTTCGGCTGGAACATCATGGAGGGAACGGCCTGCTTCGGGTCGTCGGGCTGCAGTACCCAGGGGCTGGTACTCCCGACCGTCGAGTACCTCCATGCCGAGGGGTGCTCCGTCACCGGCGGCTACGTCTACCGCGGCACCGCCATTCCGTCGCTGGCCGGCACCTACTTCTACGCGGACTATTGTCAGGGTTGGGTTCGGAGTTTCCGCTGGTCAAACGGATCCGCCACCGACCCGCGCGAATGGACGGCGCTCTCGGGCGGACAGGTGAGCAGCTTCGGCGAAGACGCCCAGGGGGAACTCTATATCCTCTCCGCGGGCGGGCGGGTGGCCAAGATCGTGCCGCAGCCGTGACCGAAGAGCGCCCCGACCCCGAAGAACTCGGCCGGCTCGCGGCGGCCATTCCGCCCTCGGTTCGGTTCGGGACATCAACCTGGACATATCCTGGCTGGGTCGGGCTGGTGTACGCCAGACCCTATCCGGCCAGCGGTGCCACTGCCCGGATGCTGGGGGAGTACGCCCGGTTCCCCCTGTTCCGAACGGTGGGCATCGACTCGAGCTTCTACGGGCCTCCGAAACCGACCACCCTCGCCAAGTGGGCCGGCGCCCTCCCAGCCGGGTTCCGGTGCGTCAGCAAGGTCTGGGACCGGCTGACCGTCCATACCTTTGCTGGGCCCCGAAACGATGCCCGCGCCGGCACCCGCAACCCCGACTTCCTCAACCCGGCGCTGTTCGTGTCCGACGTGTGGGAGCCCTACCGGGCCCACTTCAGCGACCACATGGGACCGTTCGTGTTCGAGTTCCAGGCGATCGCGGACAGCGGCATGACGGCCGACCGGTTTGCCACCGAACTCGATCGGTTCTTTTCGCGGTTGCCACCCGAGGGCGAGTATGGGGTCGAAATCCGGAACGAGGAGTTCCTCAACCCAGCGTACTTCGCGGTGCTGCGGGAGCACGGTGTCGCGCACGTCTTCAACTCGTGGACCCGGATGCCGACGCTCGGCGCCCAACTCGATCGGGAGGGCAGCATCACCGCCCGATTCATGGTGGCGCGGGCGCTCCTGAAGCCGGGGCGGAGTTATGCCGACGCCGTCGACCAGTTCGCGCCGTACGACCGGATCCGGGAGCCGAACATCGGCCTCCGAACCGATCTGGCGCGGTTGGCCCGGACATCCGCCGCACTCCGGATTCCCGCCTATCTGTTGGTGAACAACCGCGCCGAAGGCAGTGCACCGCTCACGATCGCGGCGGTGGCTCGGATGCTGGCATCCTGACGGCGGGGGCCGTCGAAGGTCGGGCGACTCGGCTCGCGGGGGTGGCGTTCAGGCCGAGGCGCGGGCCCGGCGGCGGCGGCTGGGCGATCGATCGCGCCGAGCCTTGCGACTGGCCGCCCGGACCGATTGGTGGGCGGACGCGATCAGGTCGCGGAGTTCTTCGTCGGCCACGTTGTCGAGGGGGACCGCCACCCAGGTAAGCCCGGTGGGGACCGCGGGACCCACGAGCGGCTGTCCCCGATCCGCTTCGAGCAGCGCGGCGGAGGCTGGAACCGGCAGCCGAAGCCACAGAGTAGACTCGCCCGCCAAGGCAAACATCCGGCCGGCGGTGAAATAGCCTTCCCGGGCGCTCAAGCGGCGGACCACGACGAAGGGCAGGGTCTCGAGAAGATCGCGGATCGGCATATCGGGGGCGGAGATTGTATCCCCCGATCGGTCCGCCCGCCACCACCCCGAACAATTACCGAACGAGAAGCCCTGGATCGATCCCGGCGGAGGCGGCCACCCGGGAAACGGTCTCGCCAATCTTGTTATTGGGCGTCGACGCGCCGGCGGTGAGCCCGATCTTGACGCCTGCGCCCAGCCAGTCGGACCGGACGACTTCTTTCTTGGCCCCGACGGGTTGGTAGCGGATCGTGCCGGTGGCGACGTCGATGCAATCGGCGTCTTCGATGTGGTAGGTGGTGATGCCGCGCCGCTCGCAGAGGGCGGCCAGATGACAGGTATTGCTGGAGTTGTAGCCCCCGACCACCAGCATGATGTCGAGCGGCTCCTCGAGGAGCTGCACCACCGCGTCCTGCCGCTCCTGGGTGGCCGAACAAATGGTGTCGAACGTCCGGACGTGCAGCGCCTCCTGATCCGGTCCCCATCGTTCGACCATGGTGCGACGAAACTCCTCGGCAATGGCCAGCGATTCCCGCGACAGCATGGTGGTCTGGTTGGCAATGCCGACCCGGATAAGGTCCTGCTGAAAATCGAAATGCTCCGAAGCGGCCGCGCCGAACCGATCCCGGACCCCCTCCGGGTCGGCCCCGTCGAGAATGAACCGGCAGATCTCCCGCGCCTCCTCCATGTTGAGGACCACGAGGTAGCGACCCTGGGGGAACTTGGTGACCTGACTGGCGGTTGCCTTGGTTTCCTCGTGCCAGTGTTTGCCGTGAATCACCGCGGTGAAGCCGTCCCGGGCGTAGCTCTCGACCCGCTTCCAGACGTTCAGCACGCTGCCACAGGTCGTGTCGACGAGTACGCACCCGATGGCCCTGAGGGTGGTGAAATCCTGAATGGTGACGCCAAAGGCCGGGAGGATGACGACGTGATCGGCGGTGAGGCCCGTAAAGTCGAACGAGCCGGCGTCGTCGCGATGGAGGAACTCAATCCCCATCGACTCGAGCTTCTGGTTGACGTGCGGGTTGTGGATGATCTCGCCGACGAGCACCAGGGGCCGATCGGGGAACTTGGCCCTGGTCTCGTAGGCGTATTCGACCGCCCGGTCGACGCCATAACAGAAACCGAACTCCCGAGCCAGCCGGAATTCGAGCGGACCGACCGAGAGCCGGTAGCCGTTCGACTTGAAGGCCTCGATCAGCGCGCTATGGTAGTCCGAGGCCAGCACGCTCTCGATGGCGCCCTTGAGGCCGAAGCCCTTCCGGAAGTAGGTCGAATCCGACACCGATCAGCCCTTTCGAATCTTGGTCAGGCGGCCGCAAGGCTCGCTTGCCGGAGTGATCGACACGGCGTCGAAAGTGCCGCGAATGGCCAACGTGTCGATCCCCTGACTGAGACGAAGCCGGAGGTCGATCGTCCCCGTCACGGTCCCGGGCCCGGTGGCGGTGATGGCGATGGTCCCTCCGGTGGCCTCGAATCCCTTGAGGGCCGTGTCGGACACCCAGCGGAACGCGGCGAACCCGAGTGGCCGCCAGTTGGCGGCAACCGATCCGGCGACCACGGGATGTTGCGCGGCCGCGAGGGAATCCGGCGTCAGGAGCGAGAACCCGAGACCGTGATCGGTGGCGCTATCCACGGCCATCACTTCGAGGAGCGAGTCGGCGCCGCACCAGCGGGCAGACCCCGGGGCCGTCGTCTCGCCCTGGAGGGCTCCACTCCACTGCCACGAGACGAGCCCAGTGCGGTCGGTCGGCGCCGCTGGCTTTTCGCACCCGGCCGCGAGGAGCAGCACGATCACGATGGGGATTCGCATGACGGCTGGAAGGTAGGGACGGACCGGAGCCGGCGCCACGGAGTAGCCGGGCCGGAAACGAAAACTCGCCGAGGTCGGCGAGTCGGGGCGGACGGGTCCTTCGAGGGGCGCAGCCGGGCTAGGACGCCTGCGCCCACTTGCTGCGGCCGTCCCGGTGGAGGCCGTAGGCCCGGAGCCGTCGCCACAGGGTCGTTCGACTGATACCGAGGCTCTTGGCGGTTTCGGCCAACTTCCAGCTGTGGGCGTCGAGGGACCGGACGATCGCTTCCTTTTCCCGCTCGGCCAGCGTCTTGGGGCCGGCGTGACCGGGCAGGAGCATGGCCTCGCCCAGGTCCATGGAGCCGACCTTGAGGGGCTTCAGCCGACCACCGAACTCGGCCAGTTGGGGCATCAGTTCGCGAGAGGTCTGGGTGAAGTCGAGCCCGAGATCGCGGGCCTGCTGGTTGGCGTAGAGGACGCGGCCGTTGGGATCGAAGACCACGACGCCTTCGGAGAACGCATCAAGCAACGACTTGGCCAGGGGCGAGAACACCGATGGCAGCGGAGCAGCGGGCGTCGGGTTGGTCATTGGGTCCGTTACGGGCAAACGTTCCAAAAGGTTTCGCGGCGTGGGGGCAAGGTCAAGGGGCGAAGCGGGGTGATCCAAGGCCGGTTCGGGCCGGACCATGAGTTGGCTCGAGACAAGTAGGTCGAGTCGGCCTGAGAAAAAGTATGACGCGACCGACCGGACGGTCAGTCAAATAATCGTATATTTGACATACAGATGAATCCATAGGTCTCTATTCGATGTACGCTTTCTCGATAGACGAGATTGCGGCTGACGCGGCGGGACTCAGCCCGGGTGGGAGGCCACTGTTCCGAGCCACATCGCCATACAGGCGCCAGAAAGCGAACGGGTCGCCGACCACGGCCACCAGAGCCTCGCGCCCCCTGCGCTCCACGATGGCTGCCGCCATGAAGGCGCCCAGGATTCGGCCGGTATCTGGAATGTCGGCGTGCAGTCGGGCCCCAAGCGCCCGGAGCGAGTCGGGGTGGCGCGCCACCCGTTCGAGAACATCCTCGACTCGGCGCAACCAGTAGTCGGACCGGCGGTACTCCCGTTGATAGTCCTCGAAGTACTGGCGTTGCTCGGGCAGGCCCCGATAGCGACGGGCAAGCTCCTCGACCGCCATCGCGGGAACGTCCGCCTTGTCGAGGAGGCCGGCGATCCCCTCCGCTTCGGTCGAACTGATGACCCAGGCGAGGAGGTCGTCCCCGAACGGACGGTACGGGCGTTCGACCGCGTTGCGATAGAAGTGGTGGAACTCGTGAGCCAGTACGCCGACCGGATCGGGGATCCGCATGAAGTAGAGCGGATCGAGTAGAAGCCGTTCCCGGTATCCACGAGCATCGAGGAACAGCGCCAGGGACACCGGCGGCGCGGGCCCCGCGGCCGCCGACGGCGGGAGCAAGGTGAGGGCTCGTGCCCTCGCCGTGGCCAAGTGGTCGCCGGCCCGCAAGGCGGCGACGAACCGGACGACGCTGTCGCGGCGGGTTCCGAGTTCGACGGCGTGCCGAAGCGCGCGCGCCTGCCAGGTTGGGCGCTCCAGCTCGAGGGCCAGGGAGTCCGCCAGCGAGGGCCGGAAGGCCAGCCGAAACGCCCGCGTCAACGGGGCCCGGCGCCGTTCGCGACTTTCGAGGAGCGCATAGCCCGGGGTCCGCCAGAGCGCGTCCCAGTCGGCCAGCGATGGCTCCCGGTCAGACCGCAACTGATCGTAGGCCTTCCAGAAGGCCTCGAGACCCGAGGTCTCGAACTCGAAGGAAGTCTGCATCGATCC
>CADEGB010000143.1 GCA_902826755.1 uncultured Gemmatimonadota bacterium | reverse complement strand
GGGGTTCGCCGAATTCGTCATCACCTTGCAGACTGCCCTACACTATCGGGTCTTGTTCCAGTTCCTGATCGCGTTCATGGTCTACATGGCCGGCCTCGACGCAATCGTGAAGTTCGTCGGGATCTACGCCAGGGAGGACATCGGCCTCACCGGTGGCGAGTTCGTCTTCCTGTTCCTGGCGCTCCAGCTCTCCGCGGTGGCGGGTGCGCTCGGGTTCGGCTTCCTCGAAGGAAAACTCGGCCCCAAACGCACGGTGATGGCCACGTTGATCTGGTGGATCATCGGGGTGCTCGGCATCTACCTGCTCGATCCGCTGGCCGCGCTGCTTGGCGTCGGACCGAAGCAGCTCTTCTACGGCCTCGGCCTCTTTGCCGGCGCGGGCATCGGGGCAACCCAGGCGTCGAGCCGGACCGTCGTCGGGCTGCTGGCGCCGAAAGACAAGTCGGCGCAGATGTTTGGCTTCTGGGGGATGTTCTCGCGGCTCGGCAGCATCCTTGGCGTCGGCTTCGGCTACGTGGCCGACGCCTTCGGATCCCGGCGGGCCGGGGTGCTGCTGGTGGTGATCTTCTTCGTGGTCGGCGCGATTCTCCTTTCGCGGGTCGACATCGATCGGGGCATTCGCGAAGCGCAATCCAGCTGACCATGCCGATGGTGTCCGCGCGGGGCCTGACCCGGGTCTTTGGAACCAGGACCGCGGTCGAAGCGGTGACCTTCGATCTCGAGCCGGGTCAGTTGTGCGCCCTGCTCGGACCCAATGGCGCCGGCAAGACCACCACCGTCCGAATGTTGCTCGGCCTGATCGGGCCGAGTCGGGGCACGGCCACGGTGGCCGGGATCGAGGTGCCGAACGACCCGGCCCGGCTGGCCGAGTTGCGGGGCCGGGTTGGGCTGTTGACCGAGACGCCCGGCTTCTACGATCGGCTCTCGGCGGTCGACAACCTGGTGCTGTTCGGCCGGCTCTACGGGATGACGGGGCCGCTCCTGGCCGGTCGAATCGCCGAGTATCTCGAGCGCCTCGGCCTGGCGGAGCGCGGGGGTGACCTGGTCGCGACCTACAGCAAGGGCATGAAGCAGCGGCTTGCCTTGATCCGCGCCATCTTCCACCATCCCGACGTCATCTTCTTCGACGAACCGACGTCCGGTCTCGATCCCGAATCGGCCCGCGACGTCCGCGCCTTGATCCGATCCCTCAAGCAGGCGGGTCGCACCATCATCGTCTGCACGCACAACCTGGCCGAAGCCGCTGAACTGGCCGACGTGATCGCCGTCATCAAACGGAAGCTCCTCGCGTTTGGGCCGCCGGCCACGCTGGGACGGGATCGGACCGGGCCGCGGCTCCGGCTCGTGGTGACGGGCGACGGTGGCGCGGCGGTCGACCTGCTCCGGCGAGCCGGGTTTGCCGCGACCGTCACCGCGGATGCCGGTCGTGGCCCGACCACGCTCGACCTGGCGCTCGATGATCCCTCGGCAACGCCCGCCGTCGTGGCCGCGCTCGTGCGCGGCGGGGAAGGGATCCTCGAGGTCCGCCCCCTCACCGCCTCGCTCGAGGAGATCTACCTCGCTGCCGTGGGGGCCGACGGATGAACCCGGTGCTTTCGATTTTCCTCCGCAAGGAGCTGCGGGACCTCCGGGGCAATCCGCAGGTGCTGCCCGGGTATCTGATCCTGCCCGCGATGGCCGTCATCCTGCCGACGTTGATGTTGGCGCTGATGCCGTTCGATCCGACCGCCATCGCCGCCGTCGATCCGGACCTCGTTACGCTCTTCCGGCTGGCGTCGCGGGATCCGACCCTGGCCGTCTTTCCGGAACGGGAGCGGATGTTCCGCCTCCTGGTCCGGGAGTTCGTGGCGTTTTTCCTTTTGATGCCGGTGATACTGGCGTCGATGAGCGCGGGCCTGGCCATCGCGGCCGAGAAGCAGCAACGGACGCTGGAGCCGATCCTCGCGACACCACTGTCGGATCGTGACTTGCTGCTTGCCAAGCTGTTGGCGGCGGCGGTTCCTGCGGTGGTGGTGACCTGGGCCGCCGTGCTCCTGTCGGTCGTCGCGACTGCCATCGTGACGCAGGTCAGGCTCGGCACCGCGCTCTGGCCGACCGCCGCGGTCCTCGTCACGGTCGGGGCGGTGGCGCCCCTTGGTGGGGCAGCCGCCGCGCTGCTCGGGATCCGGGTTTCCGTCAAAGCCGCCGACATTCAAGCGGCGGTGCAGGCGTCGGGTTTGTGGGTGATCCCTGCCGGCATCCTGTTGATCGCCGTCGTGGGCCGTCCGGCGGCCCGCAGCCTGCCGATCGCCTTCCTGGCGGTCGCCGTCGTCGGCGCGATCGCCTGGTGGCTGTTCCGGATCAACCTGAAGAAGTTCGAGCGCGAAGAGATTCTGACCCGGTGGGTCTAGGAGGAGTTCGCGGATGAAGGTCGCCCATCTGTTTGCGCTGGCGTCGCTTGGCATTCCGGCGGCGGTCGGCGCCCAGCCCACTCGGACGTCGCCCGCCCGTCTCCCCGCGGCCACCGAGCTGGCTCCCGATCTGGGCCCGCTGATCGACCGGCGCGAGAGCGAGCTCCGTTTGGTCGTCACCCGCTACCGGGAGGACCGCGCGGCGCTGTTACGGCGGTACGACGTGCCGTTCGGCGCCGAGCGTCGGAGCCGACTGGGCGAATTCTACCAGGCCTGGCGGCGGCGAGTTGATCAGATCGACTTCGACCGACTGAGTCCCGACGGTCGAATCGACCAAATCCTTCTCGCCCGCCGAGTCGACTACGAACTCGGGTTGCTCGAGCGGGAGGCGACCAGGATTCGAGAAATCGAGTCCCTCGCTCCCTTTCTTGGCGCCCTCACGGCGCTTCCCGAGTCGCGGCGGCGACTCGAGGCCCCGGATCCGCAGGCCGTGGCCCGGAACTTGGCGCTGGTGAGCCGGCAGATCGACAGTGTTCGCCTGGTGCTCGACCGTCCACTCGCTGGTGACGACTCGGTCGCGCGCCGCCAGCGCCGGATCGTCGCGGCCCGGACCGCCGCCACCGTCGAGTCCCTCCGGAGCACCGCGCTTGCCCGGTGGTACGGGTACTACTCGGGGTACGATCCGACCTTTACCTGGTGGGCTCGCGATCCGTTCAAACGCACCGACGAAGCGCTGGTCCGCTACGTCAAGGTACTCCGCGAGAAAGTGGTGGGGATCCGCGAGGGCGAAGACGAGCCGATCATCGGCGACCCCGTCGGCGCCGACGGATTCGTCGACGACCTGGCACTCGAGTTCATCCCGTATGGACCGGAGGAACTGATCCGGATTGCCGACGCGGAGTACGCCTGGTGTCTGGCTGAGATCCGAAAGGCCGCGGCGCAGCTCGGCTTCGGCGACGACTGGCGCGCCGCGATGGAGCAGGTCAAGAACCGATACGTCGAGCCCGGCAAACAACCCGATCTGATCCGCGACCTGGCCTTCGAGGCCGTCGACTACGTCGAACGGCGTGGGTGGGTCACCATTCCGCCGCTGGCGCGGGAGGTCTGGCGGATGGAGATGATGTCACCGGAACGGCAGAAGGTTTCGCCGTTCTTCCTCGGGGGCGAGGTGATCCTGGTGTCCTATCCGACCGATGCCATGGAGCACGACGACAAGTTGATGAGCATGCGGGGCAACAACCCGCATTTCTCCCGCGCCACCGTGCAGCACGAGCTGATCCCCGGTCACCACCTCCAGGGATTCATGACCTCGCGCTATTCCTCCCATCGCGACCTTTTCTCGACGCCGTTCTGGGGCGAGGGTCTGGCGTTCTACTGGGAGTTCCGCCTTTGGGACGACGGCTTTCCGCGCGGGCCGGAGGATCGGATCGGGATGCTGTTCTGGCGGATGCACCGGGCCGCCAGGATCATCTTTTCGCTCCGCGTTCACCTCGGGACCATGACGCCGGAGGAGGCGGTGACGTACCTGGTGGAGAACGTCGGCCATGAGCGGGCCAATGCCGAGGGCGAAGTCCGCCGGTCGTTCGACGGGAGCTACCCTCCCATCTACCAGGCAGCCTACATGCTCGGCGCGCTCCAGTTCCGGGCCCTCCACCGCGAGTTGGTCGGTGGCGGACGAATGAGCGAGCGGGCCTTTCACGACGCGGTGTATCAGGCCGGCAGGATGCCGATCGAGCTGCTCCGGGCCCACCTCCGGCAGGATCGGTTGCCGAAAACGTATCGACCGTCGTGGCGATTCTACGGGGAGCCGCCGGCGGGGCGGCCATAGGCTCGAGGGCGGTCGGCTATTTGAGGCGGGGCTGGTCTTCGCCGGTCCGCTGCGCCAGCAGGCGTTCCGTGAAGTCGAGCCGTTCCTGCGTTTCGGCCAATTCGCGGCGGAGGCCGTGCACGTCGTCCTCCAGGGCCGCCAGGCGGAGGTCCGCGTCGGGCGAGAGGGCGCCACGCTGACCTTCCGCTTTGAACTTGGCCATCTTCACCAGGCTCCCCATGATGATGGCCGCCACCGGGATGGCGAGGGCCATGATCGGGATGAGCATCGCGAGTGCCTGTTTGTCCATCGGGTCCACCTCTCGAGTTCGTCGCCCGGACGTAGATTGCCGGCCGGTGGTTTCGTTACCGCCCCCCGACCACCAGCTTCCCATCCTTCACGACCACCTTGCCGTTGGCCATGACGGTGGCGTCCGGAATGAAGAGCAGGACTTCGCCGTTGCTGGTTCGGTTCTTCCCGCCGGACTCCCAATTGTCACCGATCGCCAGCCGGACCACGCCCGATCCGTACCCGTAGTAGGGCATGAAGCCGGACGGGAGCACGGAGGGCAGTTCGGGGTTGGCGCTGATCACCAGTTCGGCCGGGAGGTGTTTGTCGCCAGTAGCCTTGGTCCAGGTGGTGACGATCGCTTCGGCACCCTTCTTCGATTCGAATTTGGTGACCCGGCCACCGGCAAACGCCACCGAAAGCACGGGAGACCGGGTGTCGAAGCTCGAATACCCGACGATGGTGCCCTCGGCGGCGCCAATATCGGTGGTGCGGAACAGGCCGGCCGGCAGCTCCTCCTGACGATCGCGGACCGACCGGGCCTTGGCGACCTTGGCGCGGCTGGCGTCGCCGGTGTTCCGGTGGACCCAGGCGTCGGCGGCCACCTTGAGGGTCAAGTTCGTGCCGTTCGGCGAGGTGATGGTGACGCTGGCGCCGCGGACGGCGCGCTCGATGGCCGCGATCCTGGCTTCGAGCCGCTCCGGCGGCGCCGCGATGGCGGCCGCGTAGAGTGCGTCCACCCGGTCGATGTCGGCGGTGTCGGGCGGGAGGAACCAGTGGAAGTGGATCGAGCGGACCTTGGAGCGTTCCACCAGGCGCTCGAACGGCCGGTCGCCGAGGCCAACGGACGGGGCGGGCAGCCAGATCGCGACATCGGCTCGGGCAAACACCTCGCCCCAGGCGGAGTCGCGGCGAGCCCGTTGGAGGGCCTGGGTTGCCGGTGGAAGCTTTCGGGTGGCCTCGATGTCCGCGCTCGTCGGGGCGCTCAGTTCCGCGGCCACCACGCCGCCCGCCGCGGCGATCGCCGTTCGGAGCGCCGCTGCGGCGCCGCGGTCGGCTGACTGCTCCCAGAAGAGGATCACCCGTTCGCCCGGCGCCAGCTTGAGGTTCCGCTTGACCACCAATTCGGCGATGCGCGGCCAGTCCACTTTGCTCGGGCGACCGGTCTGGCCTCGAGCCAGCCCTGGGAGGGCTGCCAGGACCAGGCCGATCGAGGTCAGTCGATACCGCCAATTCGCCATTGCTCGAAGTCCTCTGGGTTAGTTGGAACGCTTCCGATAATGGCGGATCGGCGCCGGTGGGGCCAGTCGGGGCCGCTCCGGATTCGCCTTGACCATCCCGGTCTGCCGACCTACCGTCCGCACCGATGCACTTTCAGTCACTCGCGGCCATCGCCGCCGCTATCGAATCCTGCGACAAGTGCCCCAGGCTCCGTCGCCACTGCCGGGCGGTGGCCCGGATCAAGGTCGCCCGGTTCCGGGATCAGGACTATTGGGGAAAGCCGGTGCCCGGCTTCGGCGATCCGTCCGCTCGCCTCCTCCTGGTCGGTCTCGCGCCCGGTGCCCAGGGCGCCAATCGGACCGGCCGGATGTTCACGGGCGACTCGAGCGGTGACTGGCTCTACGACGCCCTGCACCGGTTCGGGTTTGCCAACCGGGCCGAGTCGATCGATCGAAACGACGGGATGCGGCTTCAGGATTGCTACATCGCCGCGGCGGGCCGGTGTGCGCCGCCCGGCAACCGGCCGACCGCCACCGAACTCGCGCGATGCCGACCATATCTCGAGGCCGAAGTGGCCGCCCTCGATCGGCTGATGGTGGTGGTGACGCTCGGCCGAATCGCCCACGAGGCGTTTCTTCGTGCCGCTGGGTGGTGGGCGGCGCTGCCTCCGGCCAAGCGCCCGCCGTTCGGACACGGGCACGCTACCCGACTGCCCGATGGTCGCCTGCTGATTTCGTCGTTCCACCCGAGTCGGCAGAACACGAACACTGGCCGGCTGAGTCGGTCGATGTGGTACGAGGTTTTTGCGGCCGCGCGGGAACACCTGAAACCGGGCTCCGTCCGCCCCCGTCGGGACGCCTGACCCGACCGCCGAATCGCCGCCATGAGCGCTCAACGCCCCCTCGCTTCGTCCCTGGACCGTCGCCACTTCCTCGTCGCATCGGTGGCTGGCGGATCCGTCGTGGCCCGCGCCGAGGCCCAGTGGATCGACCAGGTCGCGGCTGATCGTCCCTGGGTTCCCGATTCGGCGTTTCTAGCCGAGTTGCCGCGGCTGATGGAAGTGGCTTCCGTGCCGGGGCTGGCGGTGACGGTGCTCGAAGCCGGCGCGGTACACTGGACCCGGGCGCTCGGTGTCAGCAACGTCGCCACCGGTGCACCGGTCACGCCGGACACCGTGTTCCCCGCGGCCTCGCTCGGCAAACCGGTCTTCGCGGCCGTGGTCCTCGGCCTGGCGCGAAGTGGAAAACTCTCGCTCGATCGTCCCTTGGTGGAGTATTGTCGCCCGGCCGATCTTCCGTCCGACCCGCGGCTCGAGCGGATCACCGCCCGTCATGTCCTCTCCCACACCACGGGACTCAGGAACTGGCGCAACCGAATCGACCAGCCGTTGGCACCGGATTTCGATCCGGGGCAGCGATTCCAATACTCCGGGGAGGGGTTCTACTGGCTTCAGCGGGTGGTCGAGACGATAACGGGCCAGGGAGTGGACCGGGTCATGCGCGACCGTCTCTTCGGGCCGCTTGGGCTCGATCGCGCCACCTATGCCTGGTCCCGGGATCACGCCGAGTGGACCACCTTCGGCCATACCAATCGCGGTGCCCTCGGCACCCACTTTACCCGGGATCTCGGCGCCAAGCTGCTGCCGATCGCCGAGAAGTTGGGAAAACCGATGACCGACTGGACGGCGGCCGATACCTACCGGGCCGTGGCCGAAGCCGACCCCCGGCTGCCGCAGTTGCCGAATGTCATGGTTCCGAACGTGGCTGGCAGCCTCCTCTGCACGGTGGGGGAGTACGGTCGCTTCCTCGCGATGGTCCTCGGCGGTCGGAGTCCGCTCTCGGCGGCCGATCGGGAGGAGATGCTCACTCCGCGGATTGCGCTCAAGCCCACGCTCTCGTGGGGCCTGGGGTGGGGTCTCGAGCGTCGCTCGACGGGGTCCCTCTTTTGGCACTGGGGAGACAACGGGATCTTCCGCGCCTTTACGGTGGGGGACGTGGCGACTGGTCGGGCGCTGGTGATCTTCACCAACGCGGAGTCGGGACCGAAGGTCTATCAACGGCTGGTCCGGGCGGCCACCGGCCTCGAGCTCGACGCGCTCCTCTGGGTCTGACCGCCGGGCGGTGTCACCGGTTTTGCTTGACAGGTCGGTGCCGGGGGCCTAGGGTACACGGACCGTTATCCAACTCAGTTCACTCGCCCCCGGGTGCTCATGCGGTCCACCGTCTCACCAATCGGCCGGTTCCGCTGGCTGTTGTTCGTGCCGCTCGTCCTCGCGGGCCACCGCCCCGACCTGTACCTGATCCCCCTCAAGGGGACCGGCCCGTCCTCGCGGCTGGTCGGTACGGCCAAGTTGACCCCCGCTCGCTCGCCCTTCGGCGTTGCGACCACTCGGGACGGCCAGTTCGTCTTCGAGGTCGAGGTCGACGTGCCCGCGCTGCCGCCGCCGACGTCGTTTGGGGCCTCCGCCACGACCTTCGTGGTCTGGATCGCGTCGGCCCAGCTCGATCGAATCGAAAAGGTCGGCGCCCTGGTTCCGGGTGCATCCACCCGCGGTCGGGTGGCCATGCCGAAGTTCATGGTGGTGATCACGGCCGAGCCTGACGCGAGAGGCGCCAGGTGGACCGGCCCGATCGTCATGCGCGGTAACTCGCCGTCGAGCTATCTCACCAATTTCAGCGGCCACACGATGTTCAACGGGGGGGTGCCGCAATGATTGCGCCCCGCGGAGCCGCGGCGGGCTTCCTGCTGGCGATGGTGGCCGCGCCCCTGGGCGCCCAGAAGCCCGACTCGGCCAAGACTGGCCATGAGCACATGCAGCATCAGGGGATGAACCACGGTTCCGGTGCCAACCGGATGCCCCCGATGCCCAAGGGCATGAAGATGCCGATGATCCCCGGGATGGCGGGGATCGCGCCGAAGATGACGCCATACCTGCCTGGCGCGGGCGCGGATCCGGCCACATTTCCGCTGGCGGTGCCACGCAAGCTGCTCGACCTGAAGGATGGCGACTCCCTCGACCTCACCGCCGGGTTCGTGCGCCGGACTCTTCGGGGCAAGGACCTGGTGATGTACGGCTTCAACGGCCAGTATCCGGGGCCGTTGATCCGGGTCCGTCAGTCGGCCACGATCACCGTCCGGTTCCTCAATCGCCTCGACTTCCCCTCGGCGGTCCACTGGCACGGCATTCGTCTCGACAACCGCTACGACGGTGCCCCCGGTGTCACCCAGGATCCGGTGCCGGTCGGTGGCGAGTTCGTGTACCGGATCCATTTCCCCGACCCCGGGATCTACTGGTATCACCCGCATGTTCGCGAGGACATCCAGCAGGATCTCGGCCTCTATGGCAACATGATCGTCGAATCGGGCGAGGCTGGGTACTACAACCCGGTCAACGACGAGCAGGTGCTGATGCTCGACGACATTCTGATGGACGAGGAGGGGATCCTCCCGTACGGGGTCGAGGCGGCCAACTACGCCATCATGGGGCGTTTCGGCAACGTGTTTCTGGTCAACGGTGAGCCGGACTACCGTCTCGAGGTCCGGAAGGGCGACGTGGTGCGATTCCTCCTCACCAATGTCGCCAACACCAGGACGTTCAACCTGAGCGTCGGCCCCAATCCGATCAAGCTGGTTGGCGCGGACATCAGTCGGTTCGAGCGGGAAGAGATGGTCGAATCGGTGGTCATCGCCCCGGCCCAACGGTATGTGGTCGAGATCAAGTTCGACACCCCGGGAACCTACGCCATCACCAACCAGGTCCAGGCTCTCAACAACTTTCTTGGTGAGTTCCAGTACGCCGTCGACACCCTCGGCACCGTGGTGGTCGGACCGGAGCCGACCACCAGGAGCCACGCCCGCGAGTTTACCGCGCTCCGAAAGGTGGAGTCCGTGAGCGCGGAGGTGGCCCCCTATCGGAAGCACTTCGATCGGGCCCCCGACAAGGAGTTGCTCCTCACGGTCGGCATCCAGGGTCTCCCGATCACCCTCACCGCCTTCATGTCGGTCGACACGATGTACTTCCCGCCCCAGGAATGGGTCGACGGGATGCGCGACATGAACTGGGTGGCTACCACCCGGGAGGTGCGATGGATCATGCGCGATCTCCAGACGAAGAAGGAGAACATGGACATCGTCTGGAACTTCAAGCGGGGGGATGTCATCAAGGTCCGGATGACCAACGACGCCCTCTCGGTGCATCCGATGAGCCATCCGATTCACTTCCACGGGCAACGGATGCTGATCACCGCCCGCAACGGCATCCCCGAGGAGAATCACGCCTGGCGGGATACGATCCTGCTCCCGGTCGGACAGACGGTGGATCTGCTGGTCGAGGCGACCAATCCGGGAAAGTGGATGGCGCATTGCCACATCGCCGAGCATCTCGAGGCGGGGATGATGATGGTGTTCAACGTGGCCGGCGGCGGGTGATGCTCCCGGCCGCCGGGGCAGGTCGAGGTCTCGCAGCGCAACCCTTTCGTTCCCTTACCCGTCAGAGCATCGCCATGTTCAAATCCC
>CADEGB010000142.1 GCA_902826755.1 uncultured Gemmatimonadota bacterium | reverse complement strand
TGATCCCACTTGCCACCCTGGTCCACGACGACTCGGTTGACCACTCGGTGATGCGGCGCGGGATGCCGACCATCAACGCCCTGTTCAGTCACCAGGTCTCCGTCATCATGGGAGACTACCTCTATTCGCGCGCCGTCATCGAGCTGGTCGAGCTGGCCGACCTGAAGGCGCTCGAGGTGTTGAGTCGGGTCACCAACGAGATGACGATCGGCGAGATGCGCCAACTCCTCGCCCACGATCCGTTGACGTTCAGCGAGGCCGACTACGACCTGCTGATCCGCGCCAAAACTGCATCGCTGATTTCCGGCGCGTGTGAGTGTGGCGCCCTCCGGGCGTCTCCGGAGGTGCGCCAGGCCATGGCGCGATTCGGTAACGCTCTTGGGATGGCGTTTCAGATCATCGATGACGTGCTCGACTTCACCGAGGTCGAGGCCGTCACCGGGAAGCCGAGCGGTCTCGATTTGCGGGAACACAAGGTCACTTTGCCCCTGATTCATTCGCTGCCCAAACTGTCCCCGGCCCAACGCGCCGACGTCGACGTATTGATGGCCACCCCGGAGCCGTCCGCCGAGCAGGTGGCGCGGGTGGTGGAGCACGTCCGGGCCACCGGCGGAATCGAATATGCCAAGGCCAGGGCTCACCAGCTGGCCGAGGACGCCGGCGCCGAGCTCGATCGGCTGCCGGCCGGCCCGGACCGGGATCTTCTCCGGGCCAGCGTGGCGTTCGTGACCGAACGGCGGAAGTAGCCATGCGCGCCGGCCCCCGTCGCCCGCGGTTCTACCTGGCCGTCCTGGCCACCGGCTTCCTGCTGGGTGGGTTTCTCCAGGAATTCCTGAGCCGGGTCCTCCCGGAAAGCCCCGCCCGGAGCTTTTTCACCAGTGCCGCCCGGGGGGAGTTCGGACCTGTCAAACTGGATCTGATGGTGGTAGACTTGACCATTGGGCCGCTGGGGGTGGAGATCTCTCTGCTCAGCGTCCTTGGCGTTCTGATTGCGTACCTGGTGGCGAGGTCGCTCTTCTAGGGGGTCCGGTATGTTCGGGAACCTGGGTTTTACCGAAATCATGGTGTTGGGGATCGTGGTCCTGCTCGTTTTCGGGGCCAAGCGGCTGCCGGAAATCGGTCAGTCGTTAGGGAAGGGCATCCGGGAATTCAAGCGGAGCTTCTCGGACACGAGCGACGCGGTCACCAGCGGCACCGACGACCGGTCCGTGTCCCGCCAGCTCGATGCCCCGGCCGCCCCCCCGACCTCGAGTGAGCCAAAGCGGCTTTCGCAGTAAACGCCTCACCGGATCGGTGGCGGGAGAAGTGAAAAGCGGGGCGGCCCGAAGGGGCCGCCCCGCTCGTCTTTTTGTCGACCGAGTTGACTACTGCTGAAGGGCGGTGGACGCGGCGGCGTTCTGCGCGGCGGTCTTGTACACCTCGCCCCGCCGATCCGTGACCTTGGCCGATTCCCGAAGGGCCGTGAGGTAGGCCTGAACCCGGCTCCGCTTGGCGGCCTGGAGGGCCTGCTGGCGGATCGTGGCCAGGTTCTTGGCGAAGTCGGCCGAGTCCGCCGGGACCCGCTCGAGGCCCTGGAACAGGTAGATGGCGGGATCGCTGCTGCCGTCCTCGGTGGTGACCGGTCGGCTGACCTGACCCTTGGCCAAGGCAAAGGCAGTCCCGATCAAGGTCGGAGAACCGAGCGGGGCGGTGAGACGCGCAAAGGGGCCGAGTTCGCGATACTCGAAGCCCATGGTCTTGGCCCCGTCGGCCAGCGGAGTCCCCGCAGCGGCCTGCTTGGCCAGGGATTCGGCCAAGCGCTCGGCCTCCGCCCGCTTTTTCTGGAGCCGGACCTTGGCCTCGACGTCCGCCTTGACCGAGGCCAGGGAGGGGATGCCCTCCTGCGTCAGACTGTCAAGGCGGAAGACGAAGAACCCGGCCGGCGCCTCGATGACGGGGCTGTGCTCCCCGGCCTTGGCCTGAAATGCCCACACCCCGGCATCGGGCACCTGACCGGTTTCGGGCACGAAGACCCGGCTGCCCTCGGCAACGGGGCCCACGTTCCGGATCGGGAGGTTGAGCGCCCGGGCGGCCGTGTCGAGCGCGATCGCGTCGAGCTGTTCGGCAGCCAGCGTTTCGAGCGAATCGGCCACGGCGTCGAGCCGGTCGCGGTGGTCGCCCACGACCTCGATTGGAATCAGGACGTGTCGGGCCTTGAAGGCGTCGGCGGTCCGGCTCTCGACTTTGATGACATGGTAGCCGAACGAACTGAGCACCGGATCGGAGACGGTGTTCAGGGGGAGCTTCATGGCCGCGTCGCCGAACCGGGGATCGACGCCGTCCTTCTTGAGCTCGCCCAGATCGCCACCGTTGACGGCGCTGACGCTGTCGGCGCTTTCCCGTTTAGCGACTTCGTCGAACGGTGTCCCGCCGCTGATCTCGGCGTGGACGGCTTGGGCCCGGGCCAAGGCGGCGGCGGTGTCCGAGGCGTTGGTGGCTCGGGAGACGTAGACGAAGCTCAGGAAGGCGCTCTTGGGCCGCTTGAACTCGTCGCGGTGCTGGTTGTAGTACGCCTCGACGTCCGCCGCGCTTGGGGCACCGGACTGCTCGTTGACGTTGGCCTGCGGATCGATCCGGACCATTCCGACCTTGACCTGCTCCCGCTCGTCGCGGAAGCGTTCCCACAGGCCGGCGTCCGACACGAAGACGTCGGAAACGACCGAGCGGAAGAGCTTGGCCTGAAGGAGTTGATCGCGATACTGCGCCTCGAGCCCTGGCACGAACTGCTGGCCCTCCGCGGACGCGAGCCACCGCTGGTACTTCTCGAGGTCGAACTGACCGTTGGTCTGGAACGTCGCAACCTGCTGGATTTCGGGAAGGGGAATATTCCGAATGGCCTCGGCGACCTCGTCGTCGGACACCGTCAGATTGCGCTTGGCGTATTCGTCCCGAAGCAGGATGGCCCGGACCGTCTCGTCCCAGACGCGATCCCGGATTTCCTGAACCTGGTCGAGGCCCATCGCGGCGCCGCGCTGCTGCTGCTCTTGGGTGACGTTCTGGACCCGCTGGTCGAACATCCGGATGTCGACGGATTCGCCGTTGACTTTGCCGATCGACTGGCTCGAGAAGATGCTGCCGGTACCCGATCCCAGCCCGCTCAGGTCCCAGACGAGCCAGATGAAGAACGACACGGTCACCAGGATGATGACCGGCTTGGCGGCACTCCGAAATACTTGCATCATTGCGAGATACGCTCCGACGAGACCAGCGGTATGGAAGCCGAAGAAGGTAACTCCGGAACGAGCCTTGCTCAAGCGACAGGGCCAGAAGGCCGATTGACAGGTCAGGTCCTCGGCTGGTAATCTTACGCTAACTGCCACAACAACTTAGCGGTTAGAGTCGGAGCCCATGGCGCCATCCCGCGAAATCGAGAAATTGCAGCGCCGGTGGCAAGAAAACCCGCTCGGGCTGACTTTTGCCCCGCTGGCGGAGGCCTACCGCAAGGAAGGCATGCACGCCGATGCACTCGAGTTGCTGAATCTGGGCCTGGCTCAGCACCCCAATTACGTCCCGGCCCACATCGTACGGGGCCGGTGTTTCCTCGATACCCGCGCCGACGCCGCCGCCCAGCAGGCATTCCTCCGGGTGGCTGACCTCGATCCCGAAAACGTGATCGCCCTGAAGGGCCTGGCCGACATCGCGGAGCGGGCCGGCCGGTATCCCGAGGCCATTGCCCGGCTGGAGCGACTGCTCGAGTTCGATCGCAACAACGAGGAGGCCCGCCAGCAACTCGATCGCCTCTTGGTCGCCACGGCGACGCCATCGCCGGGTCAGATCAACCTTCCGGGCGAACGGGATCGATTCGAGCTTGGCCTGGTGGAGGCGGCCCGACCCGCCCGTCCCGAGGTCATTCCCCCTCCGCCAATTCCTGACGCCCCTGAGCCGATGGCGGCCGCGGGTGGCGAGCGGATGTCCTTGGCAGACTCGGTCCAGGTGCCGGACTCAGTGCTCCCTGCGGACGCGAGCCCGATTGGCGGAGCGGTCGCGGGGTCCGGGCCCGACCTCGCGCCGGAGCCCGCGCTCATGCCCGAGGACGTCGTGGGATCCGAGCCCGCGTTCGAGTCCGTGGTTGAATCGGTGCCCTCCGTCGAGGTCGGGCCGATGGCCGAGCCGATCGACCCCGAGGAGGATGCCGACGCCATGCCGCGGGCGTCGATCGTCGACCTGACCGCCGAGGAACTCGAGGTGGTGGTTTACGATCCGGTTGAACTCTCGGCCGTCGGGGGATCAGAGTTCCAAGTCGCGGCCGATGCCGATGATCTCCGGCCTTCGGAAGCTCGCGGTGCCGCGGATCTCGACCTCGACGACGCGCCGGCCGAGCCGATCGCGCTTGAGGTCGCGCCCGAGGTTGCACTCGAGGTCGAGCCCGCCATGGATCAGCCGGTGGTCCTGCCGGAGTCGGCACTGGCTGAGCCTGAGTCCGCCGCGGCCGACTCCGACTCCGACGCCGAGCCGGCGGCAGCCGCCGCCGACTCGAGTGCCGAACCCGTGGCAGCGCCCGAGGAAGTTGGCGCCGATGCCGCGGCTGACGAAGAAGGAGACGACGAGTTCTCGTTCGAGGATGAGCCGGTGGATGTCGCGGTCGACGATGCCGAGGCAGTGGCCGGCGTCGAAGCGGAGCCCGAGTTGGTGGTGACCGAGACGATGGCCGAGATCTTCCTCCGGCAGGGTCATCGCCAGTTGGCCCTGGCCGTCTACACCCAGCTCGCCACCCGGGAGCCGGACAATCCCCGGATCCGGGAGGCCATCGGCCGCCTCGAGGGCGAGTTCCGGACCCCGCAGTCGGGTCTTCCGACCTACGCGGCCGTGCTGACCGGTGGCCATTCGGTGAGGGGCTTCTTCGAGCGGCTGCTTGCCACCGGCCGACCCGGTCCGGCGCGAGGGCCCGAACGCCTCTCACTCGGTGCGGTCTTCGGCGACGACCGCGCGGGGGCGGCGCCGACGCCGGCCGTGTCGGAAGCGGGACCCAGTTACGACGAGTTCTACGCCGACGACCTGCCGAGTGGTGACGTCCCCGCCGCGGCCGTGGTCGAGGCGGACGCGCCGCCCGCCGATCCCGACGACCTCGAGGGCTTCACGTCCTGGCTCAAGGGCTTGAAGCGCTGAATGCGGATCACCGTCCTCAATGGACCCAATCTGAACCTCCTCGGTACCCGGGAGCCGGACCAGTACGGGACGGCTACCCTCGCCGAGGTCGAGTCCCTGGTCCGGGTCGAGGCGGACCACCTTGGCATCGAACTCGAGTGGCGCCAGAGTAACCACGAGGGAGCGCTGATCGACGCGATTCACGAGCTCCCCGGCCGCGCCGACGCGCTGTTGCTCAATGCGGCCGGCTACACCCATACCAGCGTGGCGATCCGGGATGCGCTCGCGGCGGTTCGGATCCCGTTCGTCGAGGTCCATCTCTCCAACGTCTTTGCGCGGGAAGAATTCCGGCACCGGTCCCTGATGGCGGATCTGGCCATCGGAGTCATCGCGGGCTTCGGTCCCAGGAGCTACCTCCTTGGACTCCGAGCGCTCCACGCGAGCCGGGCCGATGTCTGACGGCGCGGCCCGGCGGCGCGACGCGCTTCGGGCGGAGGTCGCGAAAGAGCAACTCGACGCGGTGGTGGTGGCAGGCGCCGCCAACATCCGCTACTTGACCGGGTTCACCGGTTCCGCGGCGCATCTCGTCGTGGCCGCGAACCGAGTGGTGTTGGTCACCGATTTTCGCTACGCGAGTCAGGCGCCTGCCGAGGTGGGGCGGGATGTGGAAGTGCGGATCGAGCGGAGCAACCTCTGGAACGGGCTCCGCCAGTCGGTCGGAGCACTCGGGATCCGGCGTCTCGGCGTCGACCGAACGAGGGTGACCCTGGCCGCCTGGGAGGAATTCCGCCAGCTCACGGGCGTCGAACTGGTGCCCGTGTCTGGCCTGGTCGAGCGGCTTCGAGTGGCCAAGGATCCTGACGAGGTCGCCGCGATTCGCGAGGCGGCCCGCCTGGCCGGCGAAGCACTGGCTGCCGTGGTTGATTTCATCCGACCGGGCCGGACCGAGCTCGAGGTGGCCGCGGAACTCGAGGCCGCCCTCCGCCGTCGGGGCAGCGAATGGCATCCGTTCCAGTCCATCGTGGCGGCGGGCCCCCGAAGCGCCTTGCCGCACGCCCGGTCGACCGACCGTCCGATCCGGACCGGGGAACTGCTGGTGGTCGATTTCGGGGCCCAGGTGGGCGGGTACTGTTCGGACATCACCCGAACGTTCGTCGTGGGCGGCCCAGCCGACCAGCGCCAGCGGGACACCTATGGCGTGGTGCGGGAGGCGCAGACTCGGGCGCGGGGGGCCCTCCGGGCCGGTTTGACGGGTCGGGAGGGGGATTCCCTGGCCCGGGATGTCATCGCCCGGGCCGGGATGGGGGACGCCTTCGGGCACTCCCTGGGCCATGGGTTGGGGCTGGAAGTGCATGAAGATCCAAGGCTTTCCCAGACCAGCGAAATCCCGCTGCCGGTCGGAGCGGTGGTCACAGTGGAGCCGGGAGTCTATTTTGAGGGTTGGGGGGGCGTCCGCATCGAGGACGACCTGGTGCTGGTCGATGGGGGGGCGGAATGCCTCTCGGACGGCCGGACCGATCTGATGGAACTGACCTAAAACACGGCGTCGGCAGACGACATGAATCCGGAAGAGATCAAGGCTCTCGCGGAAGTGATCGACAAGGTCCCCGGGGTCAAGGGGATCGAGTTCAAGGACGTCCGGCGCCTGGCGGAGTTGCTCCGGGAGTCGCCCGAAATCGGCTCGATCGAGCTGAAGGGTTGGTTCGGCACCGGGGTGGTCATCACCCGGACGACCGGCGGGTTCCCGATGCCGCCGATGCCCCAGGTCATGCCGATGATGCCGGCGGCGCCGATGGCGCCGGGCGGACCGGCGAGCGCGCCACCGGCGGCGGAGGCGCCCAAGCCGGCCGTGGCGTTGAAAGAGATCAAATCGCCGATGGTGGGCACCTTTTATGCGGCCCCGGAACCCGGCGCGGAACCGTACGCCAAGGTCGGTACCAGGGTCACCCCCGGCAGGACGGTCTGCATCATCGAGGCGATGAAGATCATGAACGAAATCGAAGCGGAGTTCGGCGGGGTCGTCCGCGAGGTCTGTGTCGAGGACGCCCAGCCGGTGGAGTTCGGCCAGGTCCTCTATCGGATCGATCCCAATGGGTGAGCCGATTGGTGGCGGCGAGATCACCGGACCGCCGCCCTTCAATTTCAAGCAGGCCATCTCACAGATGGTCCAGCGCCAGGCCTCCGACCTGCTGCTCAAGGTCGGCCGTCCCCCGACGGTGCGGGTGAACGGCGATCTCCAGGCCCTTCCGATGCAGCCGATCCGCCCCGAGGAGCTGAAGCACCTCGCCGAGCAGATCATGACGCCGCGCCAGGTCAAGGAATTCGCCGAGAAGAAGGAAGCCGACTTCGCCATCGGCGTGCCGGGTGTCGGCCGGTTCCGAACCAACATCTATCAGCAGCGCGGGACCCTGGCCTTTGCCTTCCGGGCCATCCCGTACGAGGTCCGCACCATCAAGGAGCTGATGCTCCCCGAGGTGCTCGAGCAGGTGGCGCTCAAGCCGCGCGGCGTGGTGCTGGTCACGGGCATCACCGGCTCCGGCAAATCGACCGCGCTCGCGGCGATGCTCCACCACATCAACCGCCACCGTCGCGTCAACATCATCACCATCGAGGATCCGATCGAGTTCCTCCATCGGGACCAGATGTCGAACATCTCGCAGCGCGAGGTCGGGAGCGACACCCTCTCGTTCGGCGCTGCGCTCCGGCACGTGCTCCGACAGGACCCCGACGTGATCCTGATCGGCGAAATCCGGGACCAGGAAACCCTCGACACCGCGCTCAAGGCGGCCGACACCGGCCACCTCGTCTTCTCGACCCTGCACACGACCGACGCCACGCAGTCGATCAGCCGGATTCTCTCGTTCTATCCGCCTCACCAGCAGCAGGAGATTCGCTCGCTTCTTTCCACGGCGCTGGCGGCCATCGTCTGCCTCCGCCTGGTGCCCCGGGCCGATGGTCGGGGCCGGGTGCCGGCCGCCGAAGTGCTCATCAACACCGCCGCGGTGGCCGAGAACGTCCGGAGTCTCGAGAAGTCGCTCAACATCCCCGACCTGATCTCGGAGGGCTCGATCAGCTACGGGATGCAGACGTTCGACCAGTCGCTGATGCAGTGGTACAAGAAGGGCGTCATCAGCTACGAGAGCGCCCTCTTTTACGCCAGCAATCCGAGCGAGTTCGCGCTCCGGGCGGCCGGCGTCACGGCCGCGTCGGATCGGACCTTCTCGGAGATCCCCGGCCTCACCGAGTCACCATCGGACCTGACCAGGGACGTGTCGCCCACCTGACGGCGGTCCGGACGACTATGTTCACTAAAGTTCTGATCGCCAACCGGGGCGAGATCGCGCTCCGCGTCATTCGGGCCTGCCGCGAACTCGGCATCTCCACCGTCGCCGTCTACAGCGAGGCGGATCGGGAGTCCCTGCACGTCCGGTTCGCCGACGACGACGTCTGCATCGGGCCCGCCGCAAGTCGGCAATCGTATCTCAACATTCCCCGGCTCATCGCCGCCGCCGAGATCACCGGGGCCGACGCGATCCATCCCGGGTACGGCTTTCTGGCCGAAAACGCCGAGTTCGCCGAGATTTGCCGGGCCTCGAACATCACCTTCGTCGGTCCCACCCCGGAACAGATCCGCCAGATGGGCGACAAGGCCTCGGCCCGGCGCCTGGCCAAGGAGGCCGGCGTGCCGACCGTGCCGGGCTCCGAGGGGATCCTGGCCGACGTCGACGCCGCCCTCGAGGTGGCCGAGGGCATCGGGTTCCCGGTGATCATCAAGGCCACGGCCGGCGGGGGCGGGAAGGGCATGCGGATCGCCCACGACGCCGAGCAGTTCGGGCAGCTCTTCGGGCTGGCCCAGAACGAGGCGCTCTCCGCGTTCGGGAACGGCGATGTCTACGTCGAGAAGTACCTCGAACACCCGCGCCACGTCGAGATCCAGGTCATGGGCGACCGGCACGGCCGGGTGATGCACCTCGGCGAGCGCGATTGCTCCGTCCAGCGGCGCCATCAGAAGCTGATCGAGGAAAGTCCGAGTCCGGCGCTGACCCCCGAACTTCGGGACCGGATGGGCGACGCCGCCGTGGCCCTCGCGGCCGCGATCGGGTACGTCGGAGCGGGCACACTGGAGTTCCTGCTCGACACCGACGGCCGATTCTACTTCATGGAAATGAACACCCGGATCCAGGTCGAGCACCCGGTCACCGAAATGGTCACCGGCTTCGACCTCGTCAAAGAGCAGATTCGGGCGGCCGCGGGCCAGCCACTCAGTTTCCCGGCGGACCTCAAGGGGCTCAGGGGGCACGCGATCGAGTGCCGGGTCAACGCCGAGGATCCATACCGCAACTTCCAGCCGTCGCCCGGGCTGATCACTGCCTATCATCCGCCCGGCGGGCCCGGCGTCCGAGTCGATACCCACGTCTACGCTGGCTATCGGGTCCCACCCCATTACGATTCCCTCCTGGCCAAGGTCATCGTCCACGGACGAGATCGGGCCGAGGCCCTTTCGAGAATGGGACAGGCGCTCGACAGTTTCATCCTCGAGGGAGTCACCACCACGATTCCGTTCCTGGCCCGGGTCATCCGGCATCCGGACTTCGTGGCGGGCAACATCGACACCAGATTCCTCGAGCGCGAAAGCCAGTTGCTCCGACCCGAGCCATGACGATCCAGGTCGCCTTCACTCCCGCGGGCCTCGCCAAAGACGAGGTCGCGGGCCGCGGGGTATTCGTGATCGACGTGCTCCGCGCCACCACCACGATGTGCGCGGCACTCCATCACGGCGCCCGGAGCATCATCCCGGTCGCTTCGATCGAGGAGGCCATGCGGATGGGCCAGACCCTCGGTCCGGGTGATCTCCTCCTGACCGGCGAGCGGCATGGCAAGGCGATTCCCGGTTTTGCCCTCGGCAACAGTCCCCTCGAAATGACCGAAGCCCAGGTTCGCGGGAAGACCCTGGTGATGACCACGACCAACGGCACCGGCGCGCTTCTCGCCGCCGCCGGGGCCGCACATGTCTACGTGGCGGCAGTCGCCAATCTGTCGGCCGCCGCGGCCAGGGCCCGGCAGTTGGTGGCCGACGGCCCCGACCTGTTGGTGGTCTGCGC
>CADEGB010000141.1 GCA_902826755.1 uncultured Gemmatimonadota bacterium | reverse complement strand
GGCGGGGAGGCGGGAGCGGGGGGCCGGGGTGGTCGCCGGTTCGGCTTCGGCGGGGCCGGTCGGGCGACGAACCGGGCGGGGACCAACACGTTCTCCTGGAACATGCGGTATCCGGAACCTGCCTCGTTCCGCGGCCTGATCATGTGGGCGGCCGGGATCTTCGGACCGCAGGCGCCGTCGGGTGCCTACACCGTCCGCCTGACGGTGGGTGACAAGACCGAGACCCGGACCTTCAAGCTGCTGATCGATCCCCGGTCGGGCGCCACCCAGGCGGATCTCGACGAGCAGTTCAACTTCCTGATCCAGATCCGGGACAAGACCAGCGAAGCCAACAACGCGGTTCGGACCATCCGCAACGTCAAGGGACAACTGGCCGCGCGGCTCAAGGAAACGGCGGCGGGGCGCTCGCCGGCGCTGAAGCGGCTGGCCGATGCCGTGACCGAACCGCTCAGCGCGGTCGAGGCGGAGATCTACCAGGTCAAGAACCGGAGCGGCCAGGATCCGCTCAACTACCCCATCAAACTCAACAATCAGATCGCCGCGCTCTCCGGGGTCGTGGCGAGTACCGAGGCCAAGCCGACGGCGCAGTCGTACGAGGTGTACCGGATTCTGGCCGCGCAGCTCGATGCCGAGTTGGCCAAGATGAAGGGGCTGCTGGCGGCGCCACTGGTCGCCGTCAACGCCGAACTGACCCGCCTCGGCCTCCAGCCGGTTACGCCGAGCGCGGTCGAGCTTCCAGGCGGGGACCCAACCGCCAACTGAGCTACGCGTTGGCTCGGAACGACGGGGCGTCCGGCTTTGGCCCGGACGCCCCGTCGTCGTTGGAGTCAGCGAAGCGACTTGCGAATGACGAGTTTGAGACCGGACCAGGTGGCGTCGATTGCGCACACCTTGATGTCGACGAATCCGAGCGGCAGGGCCAGTTGTCGGATGGTGTCTTCGGTGATGTCGGTGGTCACCCCGGCCGCCTTCTTCGGCCAGGATACCCAGACCTGGCCGTCCGGGGTCAGCCGGTCGCGAAGGGTGGCCAGTTGACGCTCGAGGTCGCGGCGCGCCACCACGAAGAGATGGGCGGCCGGCAGGCCAGCGGTGGCGCGCGCGGTCCATTTGATGGCCAGACCGGCCCCGTCGATCTCCGTCTTGACGGCGGCTGGAATGCCCGGCGCCCAGACCCGGAGACCGGGCTTCAAGGTCAGTTTGGTGGCGAGCGGGGTGCCGGAGTAGCCGGCCTGGTTGCGTTGGGTCGACATCGGGAGTCCGGGGCGCCTTTGGTCACCAGAAACCTAACGCCGGTCGGCCCCTGGCGCGGTCAGAGACCGAGCCAGTAGCTCGCCTTGAGGAGCAGGACGTTGCTGGACGGGCTCCGGAACAGGTCTCCCACGCTGGTGCCGAGCGGGGCGCGGCCGTCGAGGGAGTAGTCACTCCGGCCGTGCTGCCACACCAGGAAGATGGTCGACCCCGCCTGATACTCCCACCGGAGCACCAGGTTCGAGCGGAAGGAGAGCACCCGGAAGTCCGGGTTGGAGAGGGTCACGTCTGTCTGCCCGTCGCCGGCCACGTCGATCAAAACGTTCCCCTCCTGGTCCCGGGCCGCTCGGTTGCCGTCGAGCCGGTCGAACTGGTCCTGGAACCGCCCCGCCCGGGGTGCCGCCACCCGCCGGAAGCCATCATAACGCCCGGTGGACACGAACGGCTGGGCATACAGTTGCAGCGTGAGGTTCGGGGTGAACGCCAGGTTGGAGCGGAATGTCATCGCCGCGGTCCGCTGGCGGAGGCCGCCCATCAGGTACTCCGGCCGCCCCGCGATCGACTCGGTGGCCAGGTACTGCCATTCGTCCCGGTTCCAGTTGAACTCGGGATTGACGGTCAGGTCGACGTTGGGGGCCGGCCGCCAGGACACCCAGACACCGGTCCAGACACCGTAGTTTTCGCTCTCGTCGTCGTTGTAGCCGCTCAGGCTGAATCCGCCCCGGACCGATTTCCGGTTGTCGGTTTCCATTCCGAGCCAGCCATTGATGTTGCCAGGCCGATCGACCGATGGCCCGCCTCGGAGCGCGGTGGGACTCACCGAGCTTCCGCTCCGATTGAGGCCGAACCACCCGCCCCAGTAGTTCCGGAGGGTGTAGTTGGCGTTGAAGTTGCCGCCGATGAAGCGCCGCTCACCGCCGTAGGTCCATCCGGCCCACTGGTTGAAATTGAGATTGAACCGACGGAAGACTCGCCCCGGTGTCAGCCAACGACGGTTGATCCAGATGTTCTGGCCGACCCGGTCGGCTTCCCGCTGGAAGCCCAGGTCGTTGACCTCGAATCCGGGTGAGCGGCCCTCGACCCCGACGTTCCAGCGCCATTTCCCGGAGGTCTTGCCCCCACTCAGGCCGAAAGCGTAGCCGCTCAGCGAGGTTCGACTCGAGTCGACCTCGAGGTAGTCCGCGTCGGGGCGTTGGAAGTACCGGGCCGACGATTGCTGGGTGGCCAGGATGGCCTCGGCCGACCCCGCCACCCGGCTCCCGACCAGGCGGCCGCTGATCTGGAATCCGTCGTTGTGGAATCGGTGCTGCCAGGACAGCCCGCCAGTGTAGGCCTCCGAGTGGAGAAAACCCAGCTGGTCCGGGAGCGACCGCTGCACCGTCGTTCCCAGAAGGCCGATGACGGTCTGCCCATTCCGAAATTCCCGGGCAACCCGGGCCACGCCGTATCCGGTCCGCGGCTCGACGATGTCCCGGTGCCTGCCGCCGATCGAGTCGAGCACGCCAGCCGATTCCTCGGCGGTGAGCGCGGTCAGGACGCCGAGCGTCCAGCCGTCGCGGGTCTTCCCGGCCAGCTTACCGGCCCCGAGGATCGTGGTTCGATCGACCGATTCGGCGAAACCGCCGCGGGGATCGGCCGAGCCCTGCGGCCGGCGGCCGATCCGCCGGGTATAGAACAACTCCTCGTTAGCCCCGTCGCCGTCACCATCGGAGAGCCGGAAGCGGAATACGTCGAACCCTTCGGTGAAGAAGGGACGGCGTTCGGCAAAGAAGCTCTCGAATGCCGAGAGGTTGACCACGGCCGGGTCGGCTTCGACCTGCCCGAAATCGGGGTTGATGGTGGCCGTCAGGGTCAGGGCCGAGGTGATGCCGACCTTGACGTCACCGCCGGCCGTGGCGTGACCCTGAGAGCCGGTCTGAAACGGACTTCCCGCGGTGGCGGGTTGCCATAGCCCGCTGGTGGCGGCGTACGGGAGCACCTCGAGGCGCCGGGGCGGGGTCAGGCCGGCCAGCCCCTCGAGGTCGCCGAACCGGGACACGAAGCCGGGCGCGTTTTTCGGAGGAAGCCGCCAATATTGGGTTTCGTTCAGCCGGTTGATGCGGCGGGAGATGTTGAAGCCGAACACCTGATCCGCGGCGGCCGAGAACCGGAGTTGACTGAACGGAATGCGGAACTCCGCCACCCAGCCCGATGAGTCGATGGCAATGCCGGCGTCCCAGACGGCGTCCCAGCGATCGTCCTGATTGTTGTCGTCGAAGAGGAACGCGTCGCGCTTGACGCCGGCCGCGTTGATGCTGAACGAATACCCGGTCCGCCGATCCCGGTAGGAATCGATCATCACGGTGATCTCGTCCGACGGGGCCCAGACATCCCGCCGGGCCAGTACCGCCGCGATCTGGCGGGGCGACTGGTCGTGCGCGCGGACCGCGACGTAGATGGCCTGATCGGTGTAGACGACCTGGAACTCGGTGGCCTCGGTGGCCGGACGGCCTTCATCGGGGTCGCGCTGGATGAAGCCCCCGAACCGCGGGGCGAGCTGCCAGATCGGATCGTCGAGGATCCCGTCGAGCCGGGCTCCGGTTCGGGGTCCCCGAACGGCCCGGGCCGAGGTCGCCGGGGCCGGATCGGCCACGCCCACTTGGGCGCTGGCTGCCGAACTTCCCGAGCAGAGCGCAAACCCGCATCCCAGCGCCACATACAGACGGCGGAGGTCATTCATCTTCGGTGTTCCAGCGTTCGGCGCCGGGGCCGGCGCGGTCTGATTTGAGTCCAGCCCCTTAGACACCTCTCGACCGCAGACCGTTGCCCCCGGGGTGGTTTGCTGGACTCGCGAGGGGGGTGGGGGTAACCTATGGGAGCGGTTCCGCGATCAAGGAGCAACGTGCCAAGAACTTACCGGTGTCGAGGGGCCCGCGAGGTCCTGATCTCGGCGATGGCGCTGTCGGCGTGCGGCGGAGGATCCGGGCGTCGGGCGGAGACCGTCCCGGTCGAATCCCTCCCGCTCGCGGCTGACACCGTCGTCGTTCCGTGGACCAACATCCCGGAAGCGGCCTGGTTGGGCGGCCGCCGATGGGTGGTGGTCGGCGCTGATCATGATGCCGCCACGTTCGTCGACTTCTCGGTCCGGGCCGCCACACCAGTGGGAGGCCCGAACAACCCGGAATTGGTCAAGCCGTTCGGGGTTTTCGCGATCGCGGACACCGCGGCAATCGCCGACTGGAGCCGGGGCCGGCTCACGTTCTGGACCTTCGACGGCACCCTCCGGAACACGCTGGCCGCGCCCAGCGCCACCCGCGGCGTGCTGCCGCGGGCCCGCGACGCCGCCGGCCAGTACTACTTCGAGGTCCCTCCAATCGCGGGCCCCGATGGCGCCGGTCTCAAGGACTCGGCCGCCATCGTTCGCGCGGACCCGGCGCTGACGAAATTCGACACGGTGGCCCGGCTCGCACCTCTCGATATCGCCGAGATCGCCGAGCAACGGGGGAGACGGTACGAACGACTCGTCTTCAGCGGCAATGACTGGTGGGGCGTCCGCCCCGACGGGAGGTTATGGATTGCCCGGGTCCGCCGTAACGAAGTGTCGGTGCTCGTCGGTACCAAAGAGCGACGCGGCGAGCGGCTTCCCGATCCCGTGCTGGAGGTCACCCGGGCCGATCGCGAGCAGTACTTCCAGACCTTCCCGCCAGACCTCCGGGCCATGGCGGAGAAGCTCCAGTTCGCACCGCTCAAGCCGCCCTTCGAGCGGGCCCTGCCGGGCGTTGATGGATTCGTCTGGCTCCGGAAATCGAAGATGGCCCTCGATTCGGTGCGCCGGTACCACCTGATCGATACCACCGGCAGCTTGTCGCGAGTGTTCACCGCCATCGGGCCCGGCGTGCTGGTGGCTGCCGGGCGGGAAACGCTCCTCTTCGCCGAGCAGTTCAAGGAAGGAATTCGCTTGATGGAGGTCCGGTTGCCGGCACCTCCTCTGCCACCCGCCACCAAGTAGGGCCCATGCGATTCCTTCGGTACTCCCCGTTCGTCGCGGCCGCCCTGCTCGGCTGCGGCGGGCAGGCGGCGGCGCCATCCGAACTCGCCCTGACCAACGGCAAGATCTTCACCGCCGATCTCGACTCCCCCTGGGCCGAGGCCATCCTGATCCGGGGCGACCGGATCGCGGTGGTTGGAACGACCGCCGAGGTCCAGGCCGCCGCCGGGCCTTCGGCCAAGGTGGTCGATCTCGCTGGCCGGACCGTGGTGCCGGGGTTCAACGATGCGCACGATCACGTGACGGCGTCGCTGCCCGCGGTGGCCGTGTCGACGGGCACCGATCCGCTGCCGGACCCGCCGTTCTCCCTGGTGGCCGACAGCCTCCGCGCCGCGGTGGCCCGCCACGCCCCGGGCACCCGGTTTCGGGTGGCGGTCGGCGAACGGGTGCTGGCCGACCCAACGGCCCGCCGAGCCGCGCTCGACGCGATCGCCCCGGCTCATCCGGTGGAGGTTCAGGCCTGGAGCGGTCATGGCCTGATCCTCAACAGTGCCGCGCTCACCGCGGCGGAGATCGACGAATCGGTTCCCGACCCGTTGGGTGGCCGGTTCGAACGCGATCGAGCGGGCCGGCTCACCGGGCTGCTCGAGGAGTACGCCGCGTACGGGATCTGGCCGCGGATGGCGGTTCGGACCGATTCGGCCGTGCGGGCCGCCTTTGCGGCTCGGGCCAACGAGGCCGTCCAACTCGGCATCACCAGTATCCAGAACATGAGCACCGGGCTGTTGCCCGACAACCTGGCTCGCGTGGTCGATTCGCTCGGCGTGTCGATTCGCGTCCGGATCATCCGGTTCCCACTGACCGGGCCCACGGGGCGGGTCGTCGATTCGTGGCGGACCCTGCGGGCCACCGAGGGTGGGCCAGTGGTGGTGTCGGGGACCAAGTACGTCCTCGACGGGACGCCGGTGGAGCGGTTGGCCGCGATGCGCGACCCCTACACGGATCGACCCGGCACCTCCGGACGCCTCAACTTCCAGGTCGACACGCTTCGATCCATTCTCCAGGATGCGCTCACCACCGGCGATCAGCCAATGATCCACGCCGTCGGTGACAGCGCCGTCGGGATCGTCCTCTCGACCATGGCGGAACTCGGGCCCGACTCTGCCTGGAGGCGCCTGCGGCTCCGGATCGAGCATGGCGACGGCCTGTCGCCCGATCAGTTCCCGTTGGCCAAACGCCTTGGCGTCATCGTGGTGCAGAACCCGTCCCACCTGACCCTGGGGCCTCTCGCGGCCGCCCGGTATGGTCCGAAGCGGATGGCCACTCTTCAGCCGATGAAGTCCATCCTGAATCTGGGCCTGACGCTGGCCCTTGGCTCCGACGGACCGATCAATCCGTTCCTCAACATCATGTTCGCGGTGATGCACCTCGACAATCCGACGGAGGCGCTCACGGTCGAAGAGGCGGTCCGGGCGTACACGGCCGGGTCCGCGTATGCCGAAGGGCAGGAACTCGTCAAGGGCCGCCTGGCCGTCGGGTTGCTGGCCGATCTGGCGGTTCTGTCCCAGGACATCTTCACGATTCCCGCGCCCCAGCTCCCGGGCACCACCAGCGTGCTGACCTTGGTCGGCGGTAGGGCGGTGCACGACCCGGGCGGTCTGGTGGCCTCGGGGCAGCCGATCGCGGTTCGGTAGTCCGCTGGACGTGGCCGGTCCGACCGTCTAATCTCCAAGGTTCGTTGCCCACCCATAAGTCGTTTCAAGGAGCCCGTTTCGATGGCCACCATCAACGTCAACGGCCAGCCCAAGGACGTCACGGCTGATCCGTCCACACCGCTGTTGTGGGTCCTGCGGGACGAACTCGGCATGACCGGCACCAAGTTCGGCTGCGGGATCGCCCAGTGCGGCTCCTGTACCGTCCATGTGGACGGGGTGCCGACCCGATCATGCTCGGTGCCGATTTCGGCGGTGGGTGACAAGAAGGTCACCACGATCGAGGGCCTGTCCACCGACGGCAGCCACCCGGTCCAGAAGGCGTGGGTCGAACTGCAGGTCCCGCAGTGCGGGTACTGCCAGAGCGGCCAGATCATGAGCGCCGTGGCCCTGCTCGAGACCAAGGCCGATCCGACCGACGCCGACATCGATCAGGCCATGAACGGCAACATCTGTCGCTGCGGCACCTACCAGCGAATCCGCGCGGCGATCCACCGGGCCGCCGAGCTCAAGCGGGGGGTCTGACCATGACCGCCAAGAGTGTTTCTCGCCGGGATTTCGTCCGGGTTGGCGCCGCCATCGGCGGCGGTTTGTTGGTGAGCGTCTACGCGGCCGGCTGCAAGCCGTCGGGCGACGGCGCGGCGACCGCCGCCAGCGGCCCGTTCGAACCGAACGCGTTCATTCGGATCGACCCCGATGGCACCGTGACGATCGTCTCGAAGCACCTCGAAATGGGCGAGGGCAACTACACCGGCCTGGCCACCCTCGTGGCCGAGGAACTCGACGCCGACTGGAGCAAGATCAAGGTGATCGGGGCGCCGGCGGACGCCAAGAAGTACGCCAACCTCCTGTTCGGGATGCAGGGAACCGGCGGCTCGAGCGCCATCGCCAACTCGTGGGAACAGCACCGCGCGGCTGGCGCGGTGGCCCGGGCCATGCTGGTTGCCGCGGCGGCCAAGCAATGGGGCGTGGCCGAGACGGAGCTGACCACCGAGCCGGGCGTCGTCGTGCACGCCAAATCCAATCGGCGGGCCGAGTACGGGTCCCTGGTCGGGGCCGCGGCCAAGCTCACGCCCCCGGAGAACGCGCCCCTCAAGGATCCGAAGGACTTCCGGTACATCGGCAAGGAGAACGTCACCCCGCGCACCGACGCGCCGGCCAAGAGCAACGGGACCGCGGAGTTCACCCAGGACGTCAAACTCCCGGGACTCCTTACCGCGGTGGTGGCGCACGCCCCGGTCTTTGGTGCCACGGTCAAGTCGTTCGACGCGGCCAAGGCCAAGACCATGCCGGGCGTGAAAGACGTGGTCCAGATCCCGACCGGCGTGGCCGTCCTGGCGGACAACTTCTGGGCCGCCAAGCGGGGCCGAGACGCCCTGGTGGTCGAGTGGGACACCTCGAAGGCCACCACCATGGGTTCCGCCGAGGTGGCCGCCGACCTCCGGGCCCTGGCGGCCAAGCCGGGCGTGGAGATCCGCAAGGCCGGTGACGCCGAGAAGGCCCTGGCCGGCGCGGCCAAGACCGTCGAGGCCACCTACGAGTTCCCGTACCTGGCGCACGCCTCGATGGAGCCGCTCAACTGCGTCGTGCAGTTGAACAAGGACGGAGCCGAGTTCTGGTACGGCTGTCAGTTCCAGACCTTCGACCAAGTGGCGGCCGCGGCGGTCTTCGGGATGAAGCCGGAGCAGATCAAGATCAACATGCTCTACTCCGGCGGCAGCTTCGGACGCCGCGCCAACGGCAAGAGCGACTACGTCGTCGAAGCGGCCGAGATCGCCAAGGCCATTCAGGGCAAGGCGCCGGTCAAGCTGGTCTGGACCCGCGAGGACGACACCGGCGCCGGCTATTTCCGGCCCGCGTTCCTCCACCACATCAAGGCCGGTTTGGACCAGGACGGGAAGCCGCTCGGTTGGGTGCATCGGATTGCGGGTCAGTCGGTCATGGCGGGGAGCCCGATGGCGCCCCCGGATGGCAAGGACTCGTCGTCGTTCGAGGGTGCCGTGGACCATCCCTTCGCGCCCGGTGACTTCTACGTCGATCTCCACACCCCCGAGTACGGGATCACGGTCCAGTGGTGGCGATCGGTGGGGAGCACCCACACCGCCTTTGCCCTCGAGATGTTCGTCGACGAACTGGCGCACGCCGCCGGGAAGGACCCGGTCGAATTCCGCCGGTCGCTGCTGGGCAAGGAGCCCCGCTGGCTCGGCGTGGTCAACCTCGCGGCGGAAAAGGCGGGCTGGGGCACGCCGCTCCCGGGCGGCCGCGCTCGCGGGTTCGCGGTCCACAAGTCGTTCGGGAGTTTCTTGGCCGAGGTGGCCGAGGTGTCGCTCGAGGGTGGGAAGCCCAAGGTGCACCGGGTCGTGTGCGCGGTCGACTGCGGCATCGTGGTCAACCCGGACATCGTGCGGTCCCAGATGGAGGGGAGTATCGCCTACGGGCTGGGGGCCGCGCTCTACGGTAAGATCGACATCGACAAGGGCAAGGTCGTCTCGGCCAATTTCGACAAGTACCGGGTCCTGCGGATGCGGGAAATGCCGGCGGTCGAAGTCTACCTCGTCCCGTCGACCGAAAAGCCCACCGGCGTCGGCGAGCCCGGCACGCCCCCGATCGGGCCGGCCGTGGCCAACGCGATGTTCGCCCTGACGGGCAAGCGGGTTCGAAAGGCGCCCCTCGCGGTCTGAGATTCGGAGGTACGGCCGGCCCTCGATGAGATTCGAGGGCCGGGAGGCGCCCGATGCGGCGACGGGGCCTGGGGCAGTGGTCAACCGGGCGGGGATCCTCGCGGATCTCCGCCCGGTCGGCGTTTCAGGGGGTCATGGCAGTGACACGCGCCAGAACCGGCGGATCAGGCCGCCGGTGATCTCGTACATCCAGACGGCGCTGTTGCGCTGGTCGGGAGGCCCCGGCCAGGTCTCCCGGTCGGCGACGAAGGTGCCTTGGACGATTCGGGGTTCGACCTTTACCACGAGGCGGTTCGGGCCGGAAAAGAGCGGGGTGAAGCCGGCCCGGATCGCGGCCTTGCCCTGCCAGATGACCTTGCCCGAAGGGAACTCGGCGGCCACGGCGTCGTCGGCGTAGAAGCCAAGGAAGGTCTCCAGGTCGCGCGCGTTGAACGCCTCGATCTGCCGCTCGGCGATCCGGACCGGAAGGGTATCGGACCGCTGCTGGGCCTGGGCGACAGGCGCGGCAACCGCCAGGAGGGCAACGATCAGTCGGGTCATCGGGGCTGGACCCGCGCTCACGGCGCGTCGTTCGGGTTGGTTGGGTGTTCGGCCGTTCGGTCGGTGGTGCGCTCGCGGCCGGCAACGCCTGCGTCGTCAAG
>CADEGB010000140.1 GCA_902826755.1 uncultured Gemmatimonadota bacterium | reverse complement strand
GTGGCCCCCGGCGATCACCACCTCACCATCCGCCAGGAGGGACCCTGGATGACGGTGGTCCTGAACCAGGATCCGCCCGAGAACTCCTGTCGGCCCGCCGTCGACCCGATGTTCCGGTCGCTCGCCGCGGTCTACGGCGCCAGGGTCCTCGGCGTGGTCCTGACCGGCATGGGACACGACGGCGGAGTCGGCGCCGAACACCTCAAGGCCGCCGGCGGGCAGGTCATCGTCCAGGACGAAGCGACGTCGGTCGTCTGGGGCATGCCCGGCACGGTCGCGGAAGCGGGCCTGGCCGACCAGGTGCTCCCCCTGGCCGCCATTGGCGATGAACTGAACCGGCGGGTCACCGTCGGACGAGCAGTGCCCGGCGCCGTCGCCGGGCGGAAATAGGCGTCACCATGGCCATCACCGCTGCGACCTTCGAGTACTTCCGCAAACTGGTCGAACAACGATCCGGGATCGTGCTGGAAGCCGGCAAGGAATATCTGATCGAAAGCCGCCTGGCTCAGGTGGCCCGGGCCCAGGGATTCGCCTCGATCGACGACCTCGCCACCGATCTCGGCAACACCGGATTCAACTCGCTCCACCGCCAGGTGGTCGAGGCGATGACCACCAACGAGACCAGCTGGTTCCGGGACATCCATCCGTTCGAGGCCCTTCGCAAACGGGTCCTCCCGGAGCTGATCAACCTCCGGGCGGCCGAGTCACGCCTCAACGTCTGGTGCGCCGCGTCCTCCAGCGGCCAGGAGCCGTACACCCTCGCGATGATGATCCGCGAGCACTTCCCCAAACTGGCCGGGTGGAAGATCCAGATCCTGGCCACCGACATCTCGACGGCCATGCTCGCCAAGGCCCGGGCGGGGCGGTACTCGCAGCTGGAGATGAATCGCGGCCTCCCCGCGCCCCTCCTGATCAAGTACTTCCGCAAGGACGGCACGGACTGGGTCATCAAGGATGAGATCCGCCACATGGTCGAGTTCCGGGAACTCAACTTGGCGGAGCGATGGCCGGCCCTCCCTGGCATGGACATCGTTATGATGCGAAACGTAATGATTTACTTCGATGTCGCGTTGAAAAAAGACATTCTCCGCCGGGTTCGGCAGGTCATGAGGCCCGACGGCTTCTTCATGCTCGGCAGCGCCGAGACCACCCTGTCGCTCGACGAGGCGTTCCAGCGCGAACAGATCGATCGGGCCGTCGTCTACCGGCTCTCCGGAGCCAAAGCGGGGAGGGAACGTGTCGGGGTTTGATCGCGCCATCGTCGAGATCATCGACAACGTCTGGCAGGGCGTCTTCGACGGTCATGTCGTCGAGGAGGATCCGTTCCGGCTCGCCGCCGTCCACACCCGGACCTTTGCCGGGGTGGTCCAGATCAGCGGCGCGTGGGACGGCGCCGTGGCCGTCCAGTGCGGCGAGGAGCTGGTGCGCCGGGCCGCCGTCACCATGTTCGCCGTCGCGCCCGACGCGGTCACCTCGGCCGAAATGCAGGATGCCCTCGGGGAACTCGCCAACATGGTCGGGGGGAACTTCAAGGCGCTCCTGCCGGAGCCCTGTTTCCTGTCGCTCCCGGTCACCATCGAGGGCGACGACTACCGGCTCCGGCTTCCCAACGCGGCCCAGGTCCTCCAGAGCGCCTTCCGCGACGGGGCCGACGTCTTCTGCGTTACGGTCCTTCAACGGGTGGCGGTACCGTCGGACAGCCTCTGATGGCCGCCCCCAGGCGCTGCCGGGCCCGCTTCTCCACGTAGAGCGCCCGGTCCGCCCGGGCCAGCAGGGCCCCGAGTGGTTCCTCCAGGCGGCCGTCGAACGACACGGTCCCGACGCTGAGACTCAGGGCCACGGGTCGGTCCGCCGACCCGTTGGCCTCCGCCAGGCTCGCCGTCAACCGCCGCTGCATCGCCGCGCCGCCGTCGCCGGCGCCGTCGAGCGCCAGGATCACGAACTCATCGCCGCCGAGCCGCGCCACGACGTCCGATTGCCGGAAGGTCTGCCGAAGCACCGCGGCGGTGCGGACCAGCGCCTGGTCGCCCTGGTGGTGGCCGAACCGGTCGTTGATCACCTTGAGGTCGTCGACGTCGACGAAGAACAACACGAAACGGTTCCCGGTCCGTCCTGCCAGGCGGAGGTGTCCCTGCGCAATCGTCGTGAAGCCCCGGCGGTTGAGCAGACCCGTCAGCTCGTCGGTCAGCGAAAGCCCGCGGAGCGAGGCCACCACTCGGTGCCGTTCGATCGCGCAGCGGATCGCGCGCGCCAGCCCCTCGGCCGACAAGCTCGGTTTGAGCACCATGTCCTGCGCTCCGGCCTGCACGGCTTCGATCGCCAGCTCCTCGTCGGCCGGCCGGCTCAGGATCACGATCGGAATCTGCGGCGCCGCGGCCGCCAGGACGGAGTAGGTGTCGAGGCCGATGCTGTCGGGAAGGTCGAGGTCGAGCAGGATCAGGTCGATGCCGCCCGCCGCGGCCCGCTCCTGCGCCACGGCCAGCGTCGGGTGTGATTCCACCTCGAACGCAGCCGTCCGCGATCGCGCCAACAACTGCCGGATTCGCATGGCGTCGACCGGGTTGTCTTCGACCAGCAAGATCCGGTATCGGACCCGCGGGGCGGCGCGCTTCGGGCCCGCTCGCTCGCTCGACCCGCCCAGGGGCGTACTGAATACCGGCGCGGACTTCACGGTCGACAACGACACACGACTCTCCCGGCTGCTAGGGTGATTGCCCCCCACCGGCGGCGATTGCCGCTGAATGGCTTCGACTGTCCAAAAAGCAGACCCTATGCCACCGCGATGAAGGGACGATAAGAAAAAGCACGGCAACCTCTTAGGGAATGAGATCCCCCTTGGACGAGGGCCGATCGGCCCCTACCTTTCGGTTCGGGTGCGGCAGGAACTTCCGGTCGATCGGAGCCACCGATGAGACAGTCGTACGCCACGGGAACGCCTTGGGAACCCAAGGTCGGCTACAGCAGGGCAGTCCGCGTCGGCACCGTCATCCAGGTGTCCGGCACTACCGCCACCGATGAAACCGGCCAGGTCGTCGGCCCCGGCGATCCGTATGCCCAGACCGTTCAGACCCTCGCCAACATCGGCCGTGCGCTCGAGGCGCTGGGCGCGACGTTCGCGGACGTGGTGCGGACCCGGATTTACGTCACCGACATCAGTCGGTGGGAACCGGTCGGCCGAGCGCACGGCGAGGTCTTCGGCGCCATCCGCCCGGCCACCTCGATGGTGGAGGTGAGCCGGCTGATCGACCCCGCCATGCTCGTCGAGATCGAAGCCGAAGCCATCGTCTCCAGGTAGGTTTCGTCCCATGACGCTGCCGTCCCTGCCACCGTCGGTGCCGGCCCTCCTGGCCGGCGCGATCGACTACGCCGGTCTCTTTCCGCCCGCCTCACTCGGCATGGCCGAGGCCGTGACCAACTACGCCGCCTACCGCGCCTCCGCGGACCGGGCGGCGCTCGGCCGTTTCATCGTCCCAGCCGGACGCCTCGAAGAGTGCCTCGACGAAGTGGCGCGGGCGGGAGAGTCCGGGTGGCGCTTTAGCGTGACCCTCGGCGCCGATCCCGTCGGCGAACTGGTCCGCCTCGTCGAGGCCGCCGCCGCCGCGCGAACCCGCGACCACGCCGTCGATTCGTTCGAGGCCAAGGTCACCGCGCCCGCCGAGGTCGAGCGGCTGGCGCGGGCCGTGGGCGCCCGCGGCCGCTGGTACGCCGAAGTCGCGCCTGGCGAGCCGTTCGTCGCCATGCTCGATGCCATTGGCCACCATCACGGTCGCGCCAAGCTCCGGATGGGTGGCGTGACCCCCGAGGCCTTTCCGGAGGCCGGCGTCGTCGCCCGCTTCCTGGTGGCGCTGGCCGTGCGGCAACTGCCCTTCAAGGCCACCGCGGGACTTCATCACCCGATCCGCGGCGTGTATCGCCTCACCTATCGCCCCGACGCGATCTCGGGGCCGATGTATGGGTATCTCAACCTCTTCGTCGCGATCGCGCTGGCCCAGGCGGGCGCCCCGTTGAGCGATATCGAGCACGCGCTCGTCGAAACCGACCCGAATCGCTTGGTGCCCGGTGGAACCCCCGGATGGCCGGGACGCCCCTTCGAGGCCGACGCGCTCGCCCGAATCCGGACCCAGTTCGACGGGTTCGGCTCCTGCTCCTTCCGCGAACCAATCGATGAACTGCCTGCCGCGGTGACCCGATGACCCGACCGATCGACCGGACTCACGACGCCTCGATCCGTTCCTGGGTCGAGTCCGCGGGACGCCCCGGCACCGACTTCCCGATTCAGAACCTCCCGTTCGGCGTCTTCCGCCGCCGCGGCCGGACCGAAGCGGCCCGGGTGGGCGTCGCCATCGGCGACGAGATCCTCGACCTGGCCCGCGTGGTCGGGCAGGGTCTCCTGGCCACCGTTGACCAGGAGGTCCAGGTCGCGGCCGCCGCCCGCACCCTGAACCCGCTGATGGCGCTCGGTCGGGAAGCGGCCGGCCTCCTCCGCCAGCGGTTGTTCGCCCTCCTCGAGGACGGCGCCCGCGAGCAGGAGGCCACTCGCGAGTGCTTGGTCCCGGCCGAAAGCGCGGATCTGCTGCTCCCGGTCGAGATCGGTGATTACAGCGACTTCTACGCTTCGATCGACCACGCCACCAACGTCGGCAGCATGTTTCGGCCGGAGAATCCGTTGCTGCCCAACTACAAATACGTCCCGATCGGCTATCACGGTCGGGCGTCGTCGATCGTGGCGAGCGGAACCCCGATCCGGCGGCCGATGGGGCAGGTGAAGGACGATCAAGCGCCGGCCCCGGTGTTCGGGCCGAGCCGCTCGCTCGACTACGAGTGCGAAATTGGCGTCTACGTCGGGACCGGCAACGCCCTCGGCACCGTCATCCCCCTCGCCGATGCGGAGCGATACCTGTTCGGCCTCACCATCGTCAACGATTGGTCGGCCCGGGACATTCAGCGCGGGGAGTACCAGCCGCTCGGCCCCTTCCTGGCGAAGAACTTCGCCACCACCGTGTCACCGTGGGTGGTGACCCTCGACGCCCTGGCGCCGTTCCGGGTTGCCGCCTTCGATCGTCCGGCCGACGACCCGGATCCGCTCCCCTATCTCTGGTCGGAGCCCAACCAGCGGGCTGGCGGCATTGACGTCACCGTCGAGGTGGCGCTCGCCTCGGCTCGGATGCGAGCCGAGGGCATCGCCCCAATCCGACTGAGCCAGGGCCGCCTGGCCGACATGTATTGGACCATGGGCCAGCTCCTGACCCACCACGCCAGCAACGGTTGCAATCTCCGGCCGGGCGATCTCCTCGCGAGCGGGACCATCTCCGGCAAGGCCCGCGAGAATCGCGGCTGCCTCCTCGAGTTGACCTGGCGGGGCGGGGAACCCCTGACCCTGCCGACCGGGGAGATCCGCCGGTTTCTCCTCGATGGTGACGAGGTCGTGATGCGCGCCTTCTGCGAGCGGAGCGGCGCGGTCCGGATCGGCTTCGGGGAGTGCCGAGGTGTCGTCGAACCCGCCTGAAGTCACCGCCCGGCCGACGGCCGTCCGGACCACCTACCTCGAGATCACCGATCCCGGGGCCGTCGTGCCGGCCCGCGCACCCGCCACCGCCGCCGTCATCGAGCGGCTCGCCAGCCCGGCCCCCGAGTTCGTCCGCTTCCTCTACGCCGCCATTGGGGGCGACTGGCATTGGCGCGACCGGCTGCCGTGGTCCTGGACCCGGTGGAACGAGTGGCTGGCCCGGCCGGGAATCGAGACCTGGCTGCTGACCGTCGACGGCGGGCCCGCGGGGTGGTTCGAGCTGGACGCGACCCGGCCACCGGATGTCGAGATCGGCTACTTCGGCCTCCTCCCGGCCTTCATCGGCCGGGGACTCGGCGGCTGGCTGCTCGAGGCCGCGCTCCGCCGAGGCCTGGCGTTAGGCAGCCGCGTCTGGGTTCACACCTGCACCCTGGACGGCCCCGCCGCGTTGGCCCACTATCAGGCTCGCGGCCTGGTCCCGTACCAGGTCGACGACGCGGTCGTCGACCTGCCCCCCGACCCGCCGGGCCCCTGGCCCGGCGCTTTTCGCCCGAGGATGACTCCCCCATGACTCTCGCCGATCGCCGGGTCGAGTACACCCGCGCGTCGCTCGACGAACGCGACGTCGCCGCCGATCCGCTCGACCAGTTTGCCCACTGGTTTCATGATGCCGAGCAGCCCGAGGTGCCCGAGGCCAACGCCATGACCCTGGCCACCGTCGGACCCGACGGCACCCCAGCCACCCGGATCGTCCTGCTCAAGGGTGTCGAGGCTGGGGCATTCGTCTTCTTCACGAACTACGAAAGCGCCAAGGGGCGGGACCTGGCCGGGAACCCGCGCGCCGCCCTCCTGTTCTTCTGGCAACCGCTCGAACGGCAGGTCCGGATCACTGGCCTGGCCGACCGCCTGTCCCGGGAAGAGTCGGAGCGGTACTTCGCGCAGCGGCCCCGGGGCTCCCAGATCGGCGCCTGGGCCTCGCGTCAAAGCGCCGAACTCCCCGACCGGGCCGCGCTGGACCGGGCGTTCGCCGAGGCGGAACGCCGCTTCGGCACCGGCCCGGTCCCATGCCCGCCCCAATGGGGCGGCTATCGCCTCGTGCCAGCAACGATCGAGTTCTGGCAGGGACGGCCGAGTCGGCTTCACGATCGGGTCCACTATCGTCGGGACGGCACTGGGTGGATCCGGCAGCGGCTTTCCCCCTGAGCGACGGGTGACGTCCCTCACCGGCATCGCCGAGCGCGGGCTGCTCCTGAACGCCACCTTGGCGTTCGGCAAGCTCGTCGCCGGCGTCCTCGGCAATTCCTACGCGCTGATCGCCGACGCCGTCGAGTCGATGGCCGACCTCTTCGGATCGGTGGTCGTCTGGGGCGGGCTCCGGATTTCCGGACGGGAGGCGGATGAGCGTTTCCCGTTCGGCTACGGCAAGGCGGAGACGGTGGCCACGGTCATCGTCGGCCTGCTGCTGATCGCGGCCGCGGTCGGGATTGGCATCGAGGCGGTGCGGGAAATCGTCACGCCCCATCACGCCCCTGCGCCGTTCACGCTGATCGTGCTGGTCCTGGTCGTCGTCGTCAAGGAGACCTGGTCCCGCCGGGTCTTCGAGCAGGCGCGGGCGGCGGGGAACGCGCTGGTGGCGGCCGATGCCTGGCATCACCGAAGCGACGCCCTCACCTCGGCGGCCGCGTTCATCGGGATCTCGGTGGCGCTGATCGGCGGCCCCGGCTGGGAGGCGGCCGACGATGTCGCCGCGCTGGTCGCCTCCTTCGTCATCCTGGCCAACGGTTGGTTGATCGCCCGACCCGCGGTGCTCGAGTTGATGGATCGTTCCCCCGAGCACCCGCTGCTCGAACAGGTGGACGCCGCCGCCCGCTCGGTCGGGGACGTCCGGGCCACCGAAAAACTCCGGGTTCGGAAGATGGGGTCCGCGCTCTTCGTCGAGATCCACGTCCAGAGCGACCCCGCCATGTCGCTGCACGACGCGCACATCGTCAGCGGCAAGGTCAAAACCGCCGTCCGCCAGGCGGTCCCGCGGGTCGTGGACGTGCTGGTGCACATGGAGCCGTTCGAGGAATGACGTCGATCGAGGATCGGGCCGCGGCCGCGCTCGACCGAACGGCCGTCGCCGATGGCGTGGCGGTCCTCGCTGTCTCCGGAGGACCCGACTCCCTGGTGCTCCTGGACACCATGATCGGGCTTGCGCCGGCGCGCCGGCTGGCGCTGGTGGTGGCCCATTTCGATCACGGCATCCATCCCGAGAGCGCCGCGGTGGCCGAGCGGTGTCGCCAGCACGCCGCCCGGCACGACCTCCCGTTCGAATTGGGGCACGGCGCCCTGGGGCCAGACTGCGGGGAAACCAAGGCCCGGGCCGCCCGCCTCCGATGGCTCGAGTCGGTCCGGGTGGCCCGCCAGGCCAGGTGGATCGTCACCGCTCATCATGAGGATGATCAGGTCGAGACGGTCCTGATGCGGTTCCTCCGTGGCTCCGGCCCCGCTGGACTGGCGGGGATCGGAGAACGCCGCGGCGAATGGATCCGACCGTTCCTCACCGTTACCCGACCGGAGCTGCTCGAACGGGCATCCACCCTCGATCCGCCGGCGTGGGTGGACCCCAGCAATCTCGACCCGAGGCATTTGCGCGGCTGGATCCGCAGCCAGGTCCTGCCCCTCCTCGAGGCCCGCTTGCCGACCGTCCGACGCCAGGTGCTGGAGGCGCGGCAGGCGTTTGCCGACGACCGCCTGGCCTGGGACGAGTTGCTGACCGGAACCGGGAGGCTCGACTATCGCCCGGATCGACGGGGCGGCTCCGTTGCTGCGCTCCCGCTCAACGGGTATAGTTCGGCTGTCGTTCGGGCGCTGATCAAAGCGCTGGGCCGACGGGCCGGACTGACCGTCGGCCGGCGCCAGGTGGCTCGGGTGCAAATGCTTCTGGCTCAAGCGTCTACGGGCCGAATGGTGGATCTGTCGGGCGGGGCGGTGGCAGCCCTGGAGTTCGGTCGACTCAGACTTTTCCGACCGGCCAGGCATCCAACGGATTATCGGGCGGTCCTGAGTGCGCAGGCCTCAGGAACCGAAGCCGGGGGGTGGCGGTTCGTCCTAACCGCCGAGCGGGCGCCACCGCGGGTGCCGCGCGGTGGGTTGACGACCTGGATCGTCCCGGCGGCACTGACGGTACGCGCTTGGCGCGAGGGTGACCGGATCCGACCGCTGCGGGGCCGCGGGAGCCGTCTGGTGGTGCGATGTATGCAAGACGGGAAGCTTCCTCGGCACGATCGGCCAAGTTGGCCGGTTCTGGAGGCCGAATCCGAGGTGGTGTGGGTCCCGGGCGTCTGCCGAAGTGACGCGATGGTGCCCGAACCTGGAGCAGAGGCGCTGAGGATCGATGCCGACCCAAGCAGCTGAGACCCTTCGTCGGACTGGTGGCCGTCCGGTCAAGTCGATCATCTTCGACGCCGAGACGATCGACCGCCGGGTCACCGAGTTGGGCGCGCAGATCACCGCCGCCTACCCCGAAGGAGATCTCCTCGTCCTCGGCCTCCTCAAGGGAAGCTTCATCTTCCTCAGCGATCTCGTCCGTCGGGTCGAGCGGCCGCTCCAGGTCGACTTCATCGTGGCCAGCTCCTACGGACACGGGACCGTCTCGAGCGGCGCCGTCAAACTCCTCTACGACCCCGAAACGGAACTCGCCGGCAAACACATCGTCCTCGTCGAGGACATCGTCGACAGCGGCAACACGCTCCGCCGCCTGCTGGTCCTGTTGGCCGGTCGTCACCCGAAATCCATCGCCATTTGCGCGCTCCTCGACAAGGTCGAGAAGCACGAGCCGTTCGCCGAACTCCGGTTCGTCGGCTTCGAGGCCCCACCCGCCTTTCTGGTGGGGTACGGCCTCGATCATGCCGAAGACTATCGCCACCTCCCCTTCATCGCGGACTTGATGTAGATGTCGCAACGTCCCTCCCCGCGCCCGCCGACCCCCAATTGGGGCGGCCTGAGCCGCAACCTGGCGCTGTGGGCGCTGGTCGCGCTCCTGGGCCTCGCGCTGTATCAGTTCGTCGATCGTCAGCGGACTGCCACGGCCAAGATCGACTACACCCCGGACTTCGTGCAGCAACTCGAGGCGGGCAACATCGCCAAGGTCGCCATCGTCGAGGGCAAGCTCGTCAAGGGCGAGTTCCGGGTCCCGGTGCCGAAGGACAACGTCACCGTCAAGAACTTCACCGTCCTGCTGCCGGTGGCCAACAGCGAGGAGATCCTCAAGCGGATCGAGGCCGGGGTCCCGATCGTGGCCGCCGAGGAGCCTCGCGCCGGCCTGACCCTGCTCCTGCTCCAGGCGCTCCCGTGGATCGTTATCATCGGCCTTTGGTTCTTCTTCATTCGCCAGATGCAGGCGGGCGGTAACCGGGCGTTTTCGTTCGGGAAATCACGCGCCAAGCTCCTCGCGGGCGATACCCCGAAGATCACCTTTGCCGACGTGGCCGGCGCCGACGAGGCCAAGGTCGAACTGCAGGAGATCATCGAGTTCCTCAAGGATCCGCAGAAGTTCACCCGCCTCGGCGGGCGGCTCCCCAAGGGTGCCCTGCTGGTCGGGCCTCCCGGAACCGGCAAGACACTCCTCGCCAAGGCCGTCGCCGGCGAGGCCGGCCGCCCGTTCTTTTCGATGTCGGGCTCCGACTTTGTCGAAATGTTCGTGGGGGTCGGCGCCAGCCGGGTCCGCGATCTGTTCGAGCAGGGAAAGGCCCACGCGCCGTGCATCATCTTCATCGATGAAATCGACGCGGTCGGCCGCCATCGCGGCGCCGGCC
>CADEGB010000139.1 GCA_902826755.1 uncultured Gemmatimonadota bacterium | reverse complement strand
CGGATTCCGATTCCGGCGGGGCTCTATGCCCCCGAGGGTTCGATCGTGCTGCGGGGCGGGCGGATCTGGGATGGCACCGGCGCGCCGGCCCGCGCCGGGACGCTGGTGATCACCCGGAATCTGGTGACGGCCGTGCTGCCACCCGCGTCGAGCGCATGGCCGAAGGACGCCCGGGTCATCGACGTGAGCGGGAAGACGGTGATGCCGGGCCTGATCGACCTCCACACCCACGTCGACTATCGGATGCCGGGGAACTCCGAAGCCCGGGTTTGGAGTCGGGCCGACGGGGCCCTTCGAGGGGTCGAGCGGCTCCGAATCTATATCGAGAGCGGGATCACCTCGATCCGGGATACCGGATCGGACGGAGAAACGCCCTTCCTGCTCAAGGAGTGGGTCACTGAGGGACGCTTGGCCGGCCCCCGGATCTTCGCCTCCGGATCGATCATCACGGGCAAGGGTGGTCATGGGGCCGAAGTCGACATCGAAGGCGGCAAGCCGCTGCCGGCAGCGCGGGAAGCGGTGGGTCCGGATGACTGGCGCGAGGCCGTCCGCGAGCAGTTCCGAAAGGGAGCCGATTTCATCAAGGTGACGAGTCACTACACGGACGAGGAAATCAAGGCGGCCGTGGAAGAGGCGCACGACCTTGGCATCAAGGTCACGGCCGACGCGGAGACCTTCTATATCGAGCGGGCCGTCCGGGCCGGTGTCGACATGATCGAGCACCCGCTGCCTCGGACCGACGAGACGATCCGGCTCATGGCCGAACGGCAGGTCGCCTCCGATCCGACCCTGATTCCGTATTCCATCATCTTCCGGCTGGGCGGTGGGTACTTCGGGTCGACCAGCCGGCGGTTCACCTTCTCCGACTCGGCCAATTTCGCGCTGGTCAAGAAGCTCAAGGACGCCGGTGTCGTCCTGGGCATCGGGACGGACCTGGTGGTCGACTGGTACCAGTACCTGCCGTGGCCATATCTCGAGGAGATGCGTCAGTTCGTCCGGCTTGGGTACACGGTTCCCGAGGTGCTCGGTATCGCCACCCGGGTCAACGCCAAACTGCTCGACCTCGATGACAAGCTCGGAACCCTCGAGCCTGGGAAACTGGCGGATGTCCTGGTGGTGGCGGGTAACCCCGATCAGCGACTCGAGGATCTCGAGAAGGTCGATCTGGTGATCCGGGACGGCCGGGTGCAGGTCGAGGGTGGCCGGGTCATTTATCCGCGCCACCAGCCGAAAGCGCCCCCGCCAGTGCGGGCCCCGGGTGGGGCGCGCGGCGACGCCCACTGATCGACTCGACCCCATCCCGGGCCCGACCGGTCCGGGGCGGGGGTCCGGGCTGGAATCCCTGTATACAAAACTGTACACTACACTCGACGGCCGACCACCTGTCGCCGTCGCCCTGCTGCCCTTCGCCACCGCGGAACGAGGCCGTCAATGTCGAAACGTCGGGATTTTCTCAAAGTCACTGCCGCCGCGATGGCGGTGCCGATGATCAACCTCGGACGGTTCACGCCGTTCCGATGGAGTCAGACCCAGTACACGGGGCGTTGCCTCGACTTGATGAAGCGGGCGCTGGTGGTCGACATGCTGAGCCCGCTGACGCTCAACTTCCCGCTCCAGGCCAAGTGGAACGCCAACCCGGAGACCTTTACCCAGGCCGATTTCGAGCGGTTCCGATCGTCGGGTATCCACGTGTTCCACACTGCCGTCGGACTTGGGGGTCCCGATGCTTACCAGCAGGGGCTCCAGTTCATTCTCCGGCAGAATGCCCTGATCGCCGGTCGGGACGAATTCTTCATGCGGATCGACAGTGTGGCCGACTTCGACCGGGCTCGGACCGCCGGTAAAATCGGGATCCTGATGGGGGTTCAGAACTCCGATCACTTCGTGAATCCGAACGGCGACCGGCGTGACTTCTTCCGGACCGTCGACGAGTTCTACGGGTACGGGCAGCGGGTGTCCCAGCTCACTTACAACTCCCAGAACTGGTTCGGAGCCGGCTCCACCGAGCGGTCCGACCCGGGACTGAGCGACTTCGGCGTCCAGCTGGTCGACCGGATGAACAAGGTTGGCATGGCGGTCGATACCGGCCACTGTGGCGACCGGACCACGCTGGATGCCTTCGAGGTTTCGAAGAAGCCGGTGCTGGTGACTCACTCGAACGTCCGGGCGCTCAATCCCGGCCACCCGCGCTGCAAGCCGGACGAGGTGATCCGCGCGGTCGGCAAGGCGGGCAGCGTGATGGGCATTACCGGGGTCCGGAACTTCGTCAAGGGCACCGAGCCGACGACGATTGAGGACTACCTCAACAACATCGACTATGTGGCCAAGATGATCGGCGTCGAGCATGTCGGGATTGGAAGTGACATCGATCTCGACGGCTACGACGACATGCCGCCTGAGGACTACAAGCGGCTCAAGTCGGGCTACAAGGGGAGTTACGCGTTCCGCGACAAGATCGACATCGATGAGATTTCCCACCCGAAGCGGATGTTCGACGTGACGGACGGCTTGATCCGCCGCAAATACACTGACGACCAGATCCTCGGCATCCTGGGCGGCAACTTCAAGCGGGTCTTCGGTCAGATCTGGGTCTGACCGCGGTTGGCAGGCAGGGGCTCCGACGGCGGGGGGAAACGTGAGACCGATCGAAGTGGCGCTGGTGGTTGGCGCGGTGGTGCTGGTGCTGACCTGGATGGCAGGAGCGCGGGCCCGTCGCTGGGTGCCGGTTCTGTTCGGGGCTCTCGGGGTGCTGCACGTGATCGTCGAGGGTTGGCGGCTGGCGATGGCGCCGGTGTACCTCGTGATCGTGGCGGCCCTGATCGGGGCGCTGCTGCGCTCAGGACCGTCGGCGCCGGCCCGCCGAGGGTGGGTTGCGGCCATCCGGATCGTGGCCGGCGTGGCTCTGTTGCTCTTGGTGACGGCGCCGCCGTTCCTCTGGCCGGTGGTCCGGCTGCCGATTCCGACGGGCCCCTATGCGGTGGGGCGGACCTGGTTGGTGGTGGTGGACTCCAGCCGTCGGGAGCGGTTCTCGACCGAGCCGGACGCCAAACGGCGGTTCCCGGTCAAAATCTGGTATCCGGCGACCCCCGGGGCCACCGGAACGGCGGCTCCTTACGCGGATCCACGCGAGTTCGCGGGGGCCGGCCTCCCGCCGGCTTTGTTCCGCCACGTCCGTCTCATGAAGACCTCGGCGCTGATCGGCGCCCCCTTGGCGACCGACCAGCGGTTTCCGCTCCTGGTCTTCTCGCACGGCTACGGTGGGACGTTCGGGCAGAACACCGTCCAGATGGAGGAGCTGGCCAGTCGCGGCTATGTCGTCGCCAGCATCGCCCATCCGGGCGAATCGGCCTGGGCGCCGTTCCCTGACGGGGGCGGGATGGCGATGGACACGGGTATTGCCAACAACCAGGCGCGGCGGGCCACCCCCGAGGCCATCAAGGCGGCCCTGGCCCAGATGGCCAAGTTCGACAGCGTCGAGACCCCCGAGGCCGGCGTCCCGTTGCTGCGGGAGTTCATCGCGACGACCGACGAACCGATCCGGAGCGAGAGTCTGGCGGAGTGGACGGCCGACACTCGGGTCCTGATCGATCTGTTCTCCACGTTCGACCACGGCGACGCGCGGTCGCCGTTCCACGGCCGGGTCGATCTCGACCGAATCGGGGTGTTCGGGATGTCGTACGGGGGGGCCACCGCCGGTGAGTTCTGTCGACTCGATCGTCGCTGCAAGGCAGGGCTCAACATCGATGGTGGCCAGTACGGTGGTCTGGTCGACGATTCCCTCCAGGTGCCGTTCCTGATCATGGCGAGCAGTCAAGCCTACGGCATCCACCTGCCGGTGCTGGCGTTGACCCGCGCTCCGGCGTACCTGGTCAAGGTGCCCGAAACGACGCACCTCGGGTTGACCGATGTGCCGCTGTTGGCACCGAGGGTGTTCCGGTGGATCGGCCTGTCAGGCTCGCTCGACGCCGATCGGCGCTCCCGGATCATGACGGCGTACCTGGTGGCGTTCTTCGATTCGTTCCTGAAGAAGGAGCCGTCACCACTGCTCGAGGGGCCATCGTCCGAGTTTCCCGATGTCTCGATCGTGAAGAGGAACCTGCCATGATCAGGATCAGCCGAATCCTGCTGCTCGGGCTCGGGGCCACGTCGCTCGCGGCCCAATCGAAAGGCACCCCTGTCCCGGCCCCCGATCCCCTGGCCGGGTTGGCCGAGTACATCGAACAGGTGCGAGTGGGGTGGAAGATCCCGGGGCTGGCCGTGGGGATCGTCAAGGACGATTCCCTCATCTTTGCGCGCGGTTTCGGCCTCAAGGAAGACGGGAAGCCCGATTCGGTCACGCCGCGGACGCTGTTTGCGATTGGGTCCAACACCAAGTCCTTCACCGCCACTGCCGCGGCGATGCTGGTCGACGACGGCCGGATGCGGTGGAACGATCGGGTCACCCGTTGGCTGCCGTCGTTCCAGCTCTTCGACCCGTACGTGACCCGCGAGCTGACCCTCCGTGATGTCCTGTCACACCGCTCGGGACTCGGACGCCGGGGGGATGCGCTCTGGTACGGCACCGATTTTTCCCGGGACGAAATCCTCCATCGGGTCCGCTACCTCCGTCCCAACGCCGCGTTCCGGACCGAGATGGGATATCAGAACATCATGGTGATGGCGGGCGGGGAGATGGTCGGTCGGGCCGCGGGCACCAGCTACGACGAGGTGATCCGGCAGCGGATTTTCGGACCGCTCGGGATGACCACCAGCGGCACCAGCGTGTCGGAGTTGAGTCGTCAGTCGGACGTGTCGACGCCGCATTCGATCGCGGGAGGGACCGTGAAGGTCATTCCGTGGCGAAACGCGGATAACATCGCGCCCGCCGGGTCGATCAACTCCAACCTCGTCGAGATGGCGCAGTACCTCCGGCTCCAACTCGGCAACGGGACCTATCGGGGGCAGCGCCTCGTCAGTGCTACCAATCTGGGGATCACCAAGACCGTCCACATCAACACCGGCGGCATCGGCGACTCGCTGACTCACTTTGCCGGGTACGGCCTGGGTTGGGTGCTCCAGGATTACCGCGGCAAGCGGATTGCCTGGCACAATGGCGGGATCGACGGGATGCTCTCGGAGATGTGGACGGTGCCCGAGGCGGGGCTCGGGATCGTGGTGCTCTCGAACGGCTCACCCCATTCGGCGGGGCCGGCCGTCGTCTGGGCCATCATCGACCGGTTCCTCGTCGGTCGGGCGACGCGTGACTATCTCGGAGACGGTCTCAAACAGGCTCAGCAGTCGGCCGCCGCGCAAGCGGCACAGGCCAAGCGGCTGGAGACCGAGCGGGTCCGGGACAGCCGGCCGTCGCTGGCGCTCGAGCGGTATGCCGGGACCTATCAGGATCCGATGTACGGGACGGCCACCGTGGCGGTGGCTGGAGACAGTCTCCAGCTTCGGTGGCAGTCGAACCGAACCAACCTCGGCCATTGGCATTTCAATACGTTCCGAGCGCCGGGCGGCGCGGGCGCGACGATGGTCACCTTCCAGATCGGCCCGACCGGGCGGGTGGATCGGCTCGACGTGGAAGGGCTGACGTCGTTCCTGCCGGTTCCCTGACGCGCGCGGTTACCCCGGCCCGCGGAGCGCGACGAGGGCCCGTCGCTGCGCTTCGCGGGCCTGTTCACGCCGGTACGTCCGGGGCGGAGCGACCCGGTCTCGACACCCCTCCTGATCAAGCGGACACCGCTCACAGGTGGTGCTGATCTGGGCCTTCGGTACCGCCTTGTCCCGTGCGAACCGGACGGTTCGCTCGAACACTTCGTCGACCTTGAAGCCGATGGTCAGGCTGATATTGACCGCCGGGTCGAAGGCCGCCGGGAGCGACAGCCCGAGGCAGAAGAATTCGTCTTTCCCATCGAGGAAGCGCGACGTCTGGACGCCGATTTCGGGCTGCGGCGGGCGCTTGGGATGGTGGCGCCGCCGTTCGGTCAGGTCGGCCAGGAGGCGGGTTGTGAGCCACCGGCGGCAGTAGTGCTCGCCGCCGCCATGGCCTGGCGGCACCGGCAGCTCGGAGAGGTTCAGCTGTTTGACGAGCCGGAAGGTGCCCTGGTCGTCGCGGAACTTGAGGAAGTGGACCTTGAGGCCCATTTCGCCCGGGGCGAGCTGGCTCAGACGGTACATCAGGGTCTCGGCGGTGACCTGGTAGCGCTCCATCAGCTCGAGGAGCACACCGGGCTGCCAGGTTGGTTGGCGGAACCACTTCTTGAGTTCGGCGACGACGGCGCGGCGGGGGAGCAGCAGCGCTCCCGCAAGGTAGGACGTCTTGAAGTCGTTGACGACCTGGTCGAACGAGCCGTCGCCATCGGGGGGCGAGACCCAGGAACGGGCCTTGAGCGCGAGTCGGTGATAGCCGGCTTCGCGGGCCAGGACGAAGGCCCGTTGTGACGGCGTCAGGGCCGGGTTGATGAGGAGCCGAGGGGCATCCTCGAACCGGACGGCGCGGATGGCCTTGAGCCGGGATTCCTTGCCCAGCGCGACGGCGTCGATCCCGAGTCCCATTTCCGCGGCAACCCACCGTTCGAGGCGCTCGGCGAGGGGGAGGTCCGGCCCGAGGGCCTGGAGTTCGGCCGCGAACGCCTCGGCTTCCGCTTCGAGGTCGGGATAGTAGTTCCCGGTCAGCTCCTGATAGGAACGAAGCGCCGCGTGCAGGAAGTGCTCGACGCCAATGTTGTATTGGCGGGCGACGTCGGTCAGGGTCCGGAGGAGCGCCGCCACTTCGTGGGGGGAGCGGCTGAGCAGGTGGACCAACTCTTCACGGGGAAGGCCGAACCGCTCGAACGGGAAGTTTGCCAGGCCGGGCGAGTCGAGATACCCCTGAAGCGGCGCGAACTCCGCGTCGACCTTCGAGGAGATCAGGTCCTCGAAGCTGAGGCCGAGCGCTTCGGCGATGCCGAGCAGTTTCTCGGCCTTCGGGAATTTTTTTCCCGACTCGATTTCGGCGAGGTACGACACCGAAACGCCGGCCTTGGTGGCCAGGGCGCTGAGGGTGAGGCGCCGGGCTTGACGGAGTCGGGAGAGTTTGACGCCGAACATGGTTCGGAGGTGAGCGGTGTTGGCCATCGGATCAGGATATATTCGCGCCCAGCGAAAATCAATGATTTAGCGAAATTTCGCTTGACTCGGCTGGGTGGTCTCCCTAGTTTGGGTCGGCCGTCCGGGAACGCCCGGCGTCGGCGCGGCGTTTGCGGTGGCACCTGGTTTCTTCCTCGATCGATGCGAGCGTCATGAGCAACGGCTTCGGAGTCATCTCGAACACGGCGCCGGCCGGCTTCGACGCCGGGCGGGATCTCCCGGCCGGGTTTGCGGAGTTTTTTCGGCCGCTCCACCGGGCGTTCACGTCCCGCCAGCGAGCGATCGCGGCGGCCCGGCGGGAAGCCCTGGCGGCGGCCCACCAGGGACGGCTGCCCGATCACCTGCCGGCGTCGCCGGCGGTAACGGGCGACTGGCGGATCGAGCTTCCGGATTGGTGCCAGGACCAACGGAATCAGATGACCGGTCCGGCCGACGACGGCGAGCTGGTCGTCAAGATGCTCAACTCGGGCGCCCCCGGGGTCATGATCGACCTCGAGGATTCGATGGCCAACGAGTGGTCCGTGCTGATGCGCGGGCACCGGAACGCGGTCGCCGCGCTCCACGGGGAGTTGACGTACGAGGACGCCAAGCGGGGCGGGGCGGTCGCGATCAAGTCCAGTCGGACGGTGACCTGGGTTCGGGTACGAGGGCTGCACCTGCAGCAGCTCGGCGTCGTTCCGGACGAGCCGGCCTCGGCCTCGTTGTTCGACCTGGCCCTGCTGGTCTACAGCCTCGATCCCGCCCGGATGCGGCACCCGATCGCGATCTACATCCCGAAGACCGAATCCGCTGACGAGGCGCTCTGGTGGCGGGACGTCTTCCAGGCCGTGGCGGAAGCCAAGGGGCTTCCGGCTCATCACATCAAGTGCATGGCGCTGGTCGAGTCTCACCCGATGGCCTACCAGATGGAGGAGTTCGTCTCCCACCTTCGGGACCACATCCTGGGCCTCAACCTGGGCCGCTGGGACTACATGGCGAGTCTCATCCACTTCAATCTCGCCAACCCGGACTGGGTGTTGCCTGACCGCAACACTATCCCCCATGATGTGGCATTCTTCCAGCGACTTCGAGAACTCCTGCCGGAGATCTGCCACAAGCGAGGCATTCTCGCAATTGGTGGTATGACGGCGTTATTCCCGAGCCGGGTCGATCCCGAGCTCAATGCCCGGGCGCTTGAGGTGCTCGAGAAGGACAAACGGAACGAGGCGACCGCGTTGATGGATGGGGCCTGGACTGGCCACCCGGACCAGAACGCAGTGGCCGTGGCTCAGTTCCCCGATCCGAACCAGGGATTCCGGCGGCCCGCGGCCATCGACCGGCGTCCCGATCTGCGGCCGGCTCCCGTCGGGGTTGGCCGGCACACGGAGGCGGGGTCGCGCGCCGCGGCCCGGGTCACGATTCAATACCGAGCCGGGGTGCTGGCGGGGCGGGGCGCGAGCTTGATCGAGGGGTACATGGAGGATCTGGCCACCGACCGGATCTACCGGTTGATGCTGGCACAGAGGGTGCTTCACCGGGACCGGGTCCGGATTCTGGACGACGCCGGCGCCCTGGTGGTTCATACTCCCGAATACCTAACGAAGTTGTACGACCGGGAACTGGACGCTCTGCTGGAGCGGTGCGACGACGCCGCCCAGCGGGACCGGCTCCGGGAGGCCAGGCGGGACAGCGAAATGATGATCGTGTCGGGGCGGCACGATCCGGTTTGAGCACTGACGACGAGGGTATGATGATCAAGCGAACGAAGGTCAGCGGGGATGCGGGCCCGATCGACGGGGCCGCCCCCGAATCAGTGGCACTGGCGCGGGATTGGGAGTCGAACCAGCGGTGGGCAGGGATCGACCGGCCGTATGGAGCGGAGGACGTGCTCCGGCTGCGCGGGTCGCTGCGGATCGAGCACACCCTGGCGCGCCAGGGGGCGGAGCGACTCTGGGCCCTGCTGCACAGCGAGCCCTACGTGCACGCCCTGGGCGCCCTGACCGGCAACCAGGCCATGCAGCAGGTCCGGGCCGGTCTCAAGGCCATCTATTTGTCGGGGTGGCAGGTGGCGGCCGACGCAAATCTGGCGGGCCAGATGTATCCCGATCAGAGCCTGTACCCGGCCAACAGCGTGCCGATGGTGGTCAAGCGGATCAATCAGGCCCTCCAGCGCGCCGATCAGATCGAGCACGCGGAAGGGAAGGGCGGTTCGACCCATTGGTTTGCGCCGATCGTGGCGGACGCGGAGGCCGGGTTCGGCGGTCCGCTCAATTGCTTCGAGTTGATGAAGTCGATGATCGAAGCGGGGGCGGCCGGGGTCCACTACGAGGATCAGCTCGCCAGTGAAAAGAAGTGCGGACACCTTGGCGGCAAGGTCCTGATCCCGACCCAGGCCGCGGTGCGCAACCTGGTGGCGGCCCGCCTCGCGGCCGACATCGAGGGCGTCCCGACCATTCTGGTGGCCCGGACTGACGCCAATGGCGCCAACTTGATCACCAGCGACGTCGACGAGCGCGACCAGGAATTCCTGACCGGGGAGCGGACCCCCGAGGGCTTCTTCCGGGTCCGAGCCGGTCTCGACCAGGCCATTGCCCGAGGCCTGGCCTACGCGCCGATCGCCGACCTGATCTGGTGCGAGACCTCCACCCCCGACCTGGCGGAAGCCCGGCGCTTTGCCGAGGCGATTCACGAGCGGTTCCCCGGCAAGATGCTGGCGTACAACTGTTCGCCGTCGTTCAACTGGGAAAAGAAGCTCGACGCCGACACCATCGCCCGCTTCCAGCGGGAATTGGGTGCCATGGGCTACAAGTTCCAGTTCGTCACCCTGGCGGGGTTCCACGCGTTGAACCACGGGATGTTCGAGCTGGCGCGGGGGTACGCCGCCCGCGGGATGGCGGCCTACGCCGAGCTGCAGCGGGCCGAGTTCGCGTCGGAGGCCAACGGCTACACCGCCACCCGGCATCAGCGGGAGGTGGGGACCGGGTACTTCGACGAGGTGGCGCAGGTGGTGAGCGGGGGGAGTTCGTCGACCACGGCGCTGGCCGGTTCCACCGAAACGGCTCAATTCCACTGAGCGGGCGGGGTCGGGGAGGTGCTGGGGGGCGGGCCGTCGAGGCCCGCCCCCCAGTTCGCTTTCAGGACCTGGGGGTGCTGGCGGAATCGGCTTGACGGAGGAATCGCGCCCGGACCGTGGTGCGGCCCCGGGCCATCCGTTCCGGGGTGAT
>CADEGB010000138.1 GCA_902826755.1 uncultured Gemmatimonadota bacterium | reverse complement strand
CCGCATGACCCAATCGAGCACCCCGCTCCGGAGGCCCGGATCGAGAATCGATTCGCCGCGGGCCACCCGCTTGATCGAATCGATGAGGGAACGGGTGTCGATCTCCTTGAGGAGGTAGCCATGGGCCCCGATCACGATCGCGGCCCGGACCAGTTCGTCGTCCGCAAAGGCGCTCAGAAACAGCACCCGAGTGGCTGGCAGGCTCTCGAGGATTCAGCGGCCGGCCTCGATCCCCCCCTCGTCGGGAATCCGGACGTCGAGCAGCACCAGATCGGGCGTCAGTTGCTCGGCCAGGGTCACCGCGGCCCCCGAGGTGGCGGCCTGTCCGACGATCTCGAGTTCGGCGTCCTGCGACAACACGGCGGCGAGGCCGATCCGAACGACCTCGGAGTCGTCCACTAGCATCAGGCGAATGCTCATCGGGAGGGGTCTCCGACAACGGGGAGTACGATGCGCACGAGCGTGCCGCGCTCGGGCCCGGGGTTGAGCGTGAAGATGGCGCCGATCTGTCCGGCCCGTCGGGTCATGCTGAGCAGCCCGACGCCGTCGGGATTGTGGCCGTTCCGGAAGCCGCACCCGTCGTCCTCGATCTCGAGGCGCAATTGGGTTCCATCGTCGAGCAGCCGGACCGTGACCCGGCTGGCTCCCGAGTGGCGCATGGCGTTGCTGACGGCTTCCCGAGCGATGAAGATCAACTCGTTGCGGACCGCCTCCGGCACTTTGGCCGCCACGTCGGCGGGCACCTCGAACCCGAGTCGGGGCCCGGTGCCCACCTCGAGCCCGCGGAGCACGCCGGCCAGGGTGTCTTCCCACCGGACACTGAGCGAACCCGTGGCCCGTTCGTCTTTGATGAAACGGCGGATCTCCGCCATCGTGTCCTTGACCTGGCCGACTGCCCGTTCGAGGTGATCGCCCGCCGCGGGGTTGCCCGTGAGCGCGGTTCGGGTCGCTTCGAGTCGGAGGCCGATTCCATACAGCGACTGGAGGATCCCATCGTGGAGGTCGGCGGCCAGCTGTTCGCGGGCCTCGACCAGGCGGTGGAGCGCGTTGACGCTCATCCGAAGTTCGATGGCCGTCTGACGCTGCTCCGTTACGTCCTGCCCAACGACGAGGACGCCGAGGGGCTGGGCTTCGCGGTCGCGAATGCCGTTGAGCAGGAGCCGGAACCAGCGGGTATTGCCATCGACTGTGATCGGGATCTCCAACTCCTCGGGCCCGGGTGTGGCGAGGGCCCGGGACAGGATCTCGGCGGCGCGTTGGGCGGGAATCGGAACCAGGTCGGTCACGTGCCGACCGGTGTACACGCTCGGCGGGTTGGCGCCCTTGGTATGGTTGAGATAGATCAGCCGACCCTCGGTGGAAACCAGGGCCACGTAGTACGGAACGCTGTCGACCAGCGCGCGCCAGAGCGCGTCGCCGGCTCGCGCGGGAAGGTCTGGTTCGATCGCCGGCATCATGCCGACAAGCTACGTCACCCGTTCGCTCCCGCCTAGGTGGCGGCGGACGCCGCGCCCCGCGCTCCCCATCGTGCCACCATCGATCGGAGTTCGGCCGGCTTGATGGGTTTGGCCAGGTAGTCGTCCATCCCTGCCTCGAGACAACGGTCCCGGTCGCCCGTCATCGCGTTGGCCGTCAGCGCCACGATGGGCGTCCGGCTGTCAGGGTTTTCCCGTCGGCGGATCTCCGCGGTGGCTTCGTAGCCGTCCATTTCAGGCATCTGACAGTCCATCAGGATCAAGGCGTACGGGACCCGAGCCCACAACTCGACCGCTTCCCGCCCGCTGCTGGCGAGGTCGATGCGGCAGCCGAACTTCTCGAGCATCTTGGCCGCCACTTTTTGGTTGACGGCGTTGTCGTCGGCCAGCAGGACGCGAAGACCGGGGAGCGGCGGATTGACTTGCGGGTCGGCCGCCGCGCGGATGGGGAGGTCGCATCGGGGTGCGACCAGTCGCGTCAACGTGTCGGCCAGCGTATCCGATCGGATCGGGCGGGAGAGGTAGGCCGTGAAACCGGCCGCGGCCAGTCGATCGGCATGGCCGCGGGTGCCGCCGTCGGAGAGGAGCACCAGGATCGGGTGGCCATACCGGTCATGCACGGAGGCCTCGGTTCCGAACGCCAGGGTGGCCGCGCCGCCGAGCTGGTAGTCGACCATGAGGAACCGGTAGGGCTCCCCGGCCGAGTGAGCTCGTTCGAGGAGGTCGAGCGCCCGTTCGACGGTGTCGGCGGTGTCGATCCGAGCGCCCCATTCGGCGGCCTGCTCCGCCATGATCAGGCGCTGCATCGGATTCGAATCGACGTAGAGGATCCGGGTGCCCAGGAGCGGATGCTCCCGCAGTTGGCTTTGTCCCGCCGGATCGATGGCCAGCCGGATCGTGGCCCAGAAGGTAGACCCCTGACCCGCCGAGCTCTCCAGTCCGACCTGTCCGCCCATCAACTCCGCGAGCTGCTTGCAGATGGCCAGGCCGAGGCCAGTGCCGCCGAACTTCCGGGTGGTCGACGCGTCGGCTTGCGAGAATTTCCGGAACAGCCGGTCATGGTGCTCCGGTGGGATCCCGATGCCGGTGTCGGTTACCGCGAACCGGAGCACCGCGTCCCCTCCGGACGTCTCGTCGCAGGAGACCTCGATCAGGACGTGGCCCTCGGTCGTGAACTTGATGGCGTTGCCCGCGTAGTTGAGGAGGATCTGACGGACCCGACCGGCGTCGCCGATGACGCGGCGGGGCGTTCCGGGAGCGAATCGGGCGGCGAGTCGGAGTCCCTTTTCGAGCGCCCGCGCCGAGAGCAGGTCGACCACCTCTTCGACCGCCGTCCGCAGATCGAACGGTAGGGGCTCGAACGTCAGCCGGCCCGCCTCGATCTTCGAGAAGTCGAGGATGTCGTTGATGATGGTGAGCAGGGATTCGGCCGAGGACTTGACGGTGGTGGCGTACTCCCGTTGTTCCGGTGACAACTCGGTTTCGAGGAGGAGGCCGACCATCCCGATGACCCCGTTCATCGGGGTTCGGATTTCGTGGCTCATCGTCGCCAGGAACTCACTCTTGGCGCGAGCCGCCGCCTCGGCCCGCTCCCGCGCCTCGGCGATGTTTTCCATTGACCGGGCCAATTCGGCCGCGGACCGCTCGACCGAGGTCTTGGCGGACTCGAGCTCGAGAAGGTACCCGTGGCGCTCCTCGTCGATCCGCTTCCACCCCGTGATGTCGGTGACGGTGGCCGTGTAGGTCGTTCCGGCCTCGATTGTGGCGGCGGTGACGGCAAATTCGATCGGGAACACGCTCTGGTCCCACCGCCGGCCGGTGGATTCGCGCATCGTGGCGCGCCCGCCCGCGCCCCCGGTGGCTGCGAGCTGGGCCAGGTGGCTGCCGACTTCCCCCGCCCGAAGGCCCGGGAGCAGGCTCCGGATCGAGTGACCACGGAGCTCCTCGGTTCCGACGCCGAAGATCCGGCTTGCCGTCCTGTTGATGGCCAGGACGGAACCTGAGGAGTCGGTGACGACGAGGCCCACGGCCGCCGCGTCGAAAACCGCAGTGATTTGAGTCGTCAGATCGAAGGTCAAGGCGGTCCCCGGCTCGGCCGGCGTTCGACGCTGTGAAGTCCCGCTCCGGAGGGAGCTATCGACTGGTTGGGGCTTGGACTTTAGGGCCAGATGGCCCGACTCGTTTGGGGGGAGGTTGGCCGGCCCGGCTCCGCCGCCCGCCAGCGTGCTGGCTTCCCGGGCGACTCTTGTCCGGCGGGCGTCCCACCAGTGAACCGGCGAATCCCAAAACCGGACACTGGTCGCCGATTACAAGCTATCTTCTGTTGCGTAAGTTGTTGTCAGATATCTGTTTACGGCCTTGGTGGCTACGGCACGAATGTTCCCTTTGGGAATGGCGATCGGTTCGCACTACCAGGAGGTACCGTGGACATCATTCGCGACCAACCGAAAAGCAAAGCCAAGATCATCCTTGGCGTCGTCGTCGTCGTGGCCCTCGTGGGCGCGTCAGCCGCCTTGGCCAACCTCAAGCCGGCCGCCCCGAGCGTCGAGCGGGGGACCATTTACTTCGACTCCGTGGTCCGGGGCGAGATGATCCGCGAAGTCCGCGGACCCGGCACGCTGGTCCCCGAAGACATCCGGTGGATCACGGCGGTGACCGCCGGCCGGATCGAGAAGATCCACCACTTGGCCGGCGTCCAGGTCCAGGCGGGAACGGTCCTCCTCGAGTTGACCAACCCCGACGTCCAGATCCAGACCCTCAACGCCGATCGGCAGCTCACCGACGCGCAGGCCCAGCTCGTCACCCTGAGGACCAATCTCGAGAACAACCGGCTCAACCAGGCCTCGTTGGTGGCCCAGATGCGGCAGGAAGCGGCAGACGCTCGCCGCCGGGCCGAGGCCGGGGCGGAGCTGTTGAAGAAGAACCTGATCGTGCCCCTCGATCAGCAGCAGGCCCACGATCGGTCCGAGTCGCTGATCGAACGGCTCAAGTTGGAGGAGCAACGCCTGCTCATTCTCTCCAACACGATCGCGGATCAAATCAAGGTCCAGGAGCAGCAGGTGGAGCGGCTCCAGTCGATTTCCCAGTTCCAGCACGGGCTCGCGGCGTCGATGGTCGTCAAAGCCGGCGCCAGCGGGATCCTCCAGGAGGTGCCCCTCCAAGTAGGGCAGTACGCCCTGCCGGGAACCACCTTGGCCAAGGTCGTCCCTACCCCGATCCGCCTCAAGGCCGTTCTCCGGATTCCGGAAACTCAGGCCAAGGATCTCGCGTTGGGGCAGAAAGCCATGATCGATACTCGGAACGGCGTGGCCCCGGGCCGGATCATCCGGATCGATCCCGCGTCCATCAATGGCACCGTCACCGTCGACGTCATCCTCGACGGTCCGCCGCCGGACGGCTCCCGGCCCGACCTAAGCGTCGACGGGGTGATCGAACTCGAGCGGCTCGAGAACGTGCTCCACGTCGGCCGACCGACCATCGCCCAGCAGAACAGCCCCGGAACCGTCTTCAAGCTGGTCGATGGCGGGAGCCACGCCGAGCGGGTCCAGGTCAAGTTCGGCCGGACGTCGGTGAGCCGGGTCGAGATTGTCGAAGGGCTCAACCCCGGCGACATCATCATCATGTCCGACATGTCCCAGTGGGACGATGTCGATCGCGTCAAGATCAAGTAGTCGAACTCTCGGCCCCAAACCCCCTGGAGTGATACATGACGGCCCCTGGCGAGACCCTGATCAAGCTCGATGGCATCAAGAAGGTGTTCATGACCGATGAGCTCGAGACCCATGCCTTGGCGGACATCCATCTCGACATCGTCAAAGGCGAGTTCGTCTCGATCTCCGGTCCGTCTGGCTGCGGCAAGACCACGCTGCTGTCGATCCTCGGTCTGCTCGACACCCCGACTGGCGGGAAGTACACGCTTGCCGGCCACTCGGTCGAAAGTCTGACGCCATCGGAACGGGCCCGGGTCCGCAATCGGCAGATCGGTTTCATCTTTCAGGCCTTCAACCTGATCGGTGATCTGACCGTCTATGAGAACGTCGAGTTGCCGCTCACGTACCGCGGGATGCCCTCGGCCGAGCGGAATCAGCGGGTGACCCAGGCGCTCGAGCGGGTCGGGATGGCGCACCGGATGAAGCACTACCCGTCCCAGCTCTCGGGCGGTCAGCAGCAGCGCGTGGCGGTGGCCCGCGCCGTCGCCGGCGACCCCGCCATCCTCCTCGCTGACGAGCCGACCGGTAACCTCGACTCCCAGAACGGCGAAGCGGTGATGGAACTCCTCCGCGAGCTCCACCAGGGCGGCGCCACGATCTGCATGGTGACGCACGATCCCCGGTATGCCCGGTGGGCCGATCGGGAGGTTCGCCTCTTCGACGGTAAGGTCGTCGAAGAAGAATCGATGTCGAAGGCCTGAGCCGCCGATGCTTCGCGCCGCGGTCCGGTCCCTTCGCCGGTCGCCCGGGTTCGCGCTGGTGGCGATCGGTTGTCTGGCTCTCGGACTCGGCGCGAACACCGCGCTCTTCTCGGTTTTCAACGCGCTGACCCTCCGGCCGCTTCCCTTTCATCAGGTGGAGCGGCTGGTCGACGTCAGTGAAGACAACCCGGCGGAACTGTGCGCCGGATGTGCCGTCGGGACCTCGTTCGGTACCTACCAGGACTGGCGACGGGCTCGGAGTTTCGAGAGTCTCGAAGCGTACGAGGAGACGCCGTTCACCCTTGGTCTCGAGGGCGGGGTCGAACGGATCGCCGGGACGCTCGTCTCGGGTGGGCTGTTCGGGCTCCTCGCGGTGCCGCCGTTTCTCGGGCGTCACCTCCAGGACGCCGACGATCGGGTCGCGGCCCCCCGGGTCGTGGTCCTCGGCCACCGTCTCTGGATCCGCCGCTTTGGGGCCGATCGCTCGGTCGTCGGGAAGACCGTTCGTCTCAACGGGGAACCTCACACCGTGGTCGGCGTCATGCCGGCCGAGTTCGGCTTCCCCGAGTTCGCCCAGGTGTGGGTCCCGATGGCGGGCCGGCGCGATCAGCAGGCTCGAGACGATCGGAGCCTCGGAGTCGTCGGCCGGCTTGCCGGCTCGGCCACGACCGGGACCGCCCAAGCCGAGATGACGACCATCGCCGCCGCGATCGCGGCGGAGCGGCCCGACACCCATCGGGGCTGGACCGTCCGGATCGCCCCGATCGAGCGGCCGTTGACCGACACCGGGGCCAACACCGGTGTGGCGCTCGGACTGGCCGCGGCCGGATTCGTTCTGCTCATCACCTGTGCCAATCTCGCCAATCTGCTGCTGGCTCGTGGGGCGGCCCGGCGCCGCGAGACCGCCGTGCGCGCCGCGCTCGGCGCCAGTCGTGGCGATTTGATCCGGGCTCATCTGGCCGAGAGCCTCATGGTCTCCGTGGTGGGCGGCGGGCTTGGCCTGGGCGTCGGCCTCTGGGCCATCCGCGCCATTGTCGCGGTGATCGGGACCGAGATTCCCGCCTGGATCGATCTGTCGTTCGACGGGCGGGTCTTCCTCTTTGCCGGCTTGCTCGCGGTGGTGACGGGTCTGCTCTTCGGGATGGTGCCGGCGCTCGAGGCAGGTCGGACCGATGTTCAGACCGCGCTCAAGGCCGGGGCCCTGGCGGCCAGCCCGGGGCGGGCCGAGAGCCGACTCCGCGGCGGACTGGTCGTGGCGCAGGTGAGCCTGGCGCTCGCCCTGCTGACGGGCACCGGGTTGGTGGTCACGTCGTTTGCGGCGCTCCATCGAACGGACGACCTCGGCGTCGACCTTCGGAACACCATCCGCGGCGACGTCAGACTGATCGAGGATCGATATGCCGACACCGCGCAGGTCGGGACCTTCGGCCTCGAGTTGGCCGAACGGCTGGAGCGACTTCCGGGCGTGTCGCGGGCGGCCGTGTCGTACAGCGAGTTCTTGGGATCCTTCGTCGGCTCGACCAGTCGGGTGGTGCTGGAACAGGGCGGGGAGCCACTGCCGATCGAACGGGCCCCCCGGTTCGCAATCGCGGTGACCCCGGGTTACTTCGCCGCCAAGGGCGTCCGGATCATCCGGGGGCGGGGCATCGAGCCGGCCGACGGACCTGGGGCGCCCGGCGTGGCGGTCGTGGCGGAGGTGACGGCCAACCGACTCTGGCCGGGCTTGGATCCGATCGGCCAGCGACTTCGGTTCGACGACGGGCCCGGGTCTCGGGAGTTCACGGTCGTCGGCGTTGCGGGAGACGTCATCAACAGTTTCGGCCGGCGGCCGGTGGCCCTCATGTACACGGCGTTTGCCCAGCGGCCGGGGCGGCCGCTGGCCGTCGACGTTCGCGCCACCGGCGACCCGGCGGCGCTCGCGCCGGCCCTCCGCAACCTGGTGGCCACCCTCGATCCCGATCAGCCGGTTGACGACTTGATGACCGGCGAGCAATTCCAGGCCACCGCGTTTGCGCCCATGCGGTTCATGTCCGTGCTGATGGGGACCCTCGGCGTGCTGGCGCTCCTCCTTGCCGCGTTCGGGCTCTACAGCGTGCTCGCCTACCTGGTGGCCCGGAGCACTCGGGAATTGGGAATTCGCCTTGCGCTCGGCGCCATTCCGGGAGATTTGGTGCGGATGGTCATTGCCCGGGCCGGCCGGCTCGTCCTGGTGGCCTTCGTGATCGGCTTTCCGCTGGCGTTCGGAGCCACTCGTCTGCTCCGTTCGGCGGTGTTCGGGTTGAGTCCCGCCAGCCCGGCGTTGTACGCCGCCGTCCCGGCGCTGCTGGCGTTGGTCGCGCTGGTGGCCGCCTACCTTCCCGCCCGTCGCGCCACCCGAGTCGACCCGGTGGACGCGCTCCGGGCCGAGTAATCGGTTCGAGGAACGCCGTGACCACCCTCCGATTTGCCCTCAGGCAACTGCTCAAGTCGCCGGGGTTCAGCTTGGTGGCCCTGCTCACGCTCGGGCTCGGCATCGGCGTCAACGCCGGTCTCTTCAGCGTGGTCAACGCGATCCTCTTCCGACCGACCGGGTTTCACGACCCATCCACGCTGGTGGACGTGTACCAGACCAGTCCCGGGTTCAAGTACGCGACCACCTCGTACCCGGACTATGCCGACCTCCGGGATCAGAACGAGGTGTTCAGCGGTCTGGCGCTCTATCAGCTGAACAGCTTCGGGTTCTCTCGCGGCGACGCGACCCAGACGGTCTGGTCCGAAGTGGTGAGCGGGAACTACTTCGCCGTCCTCGGGGTCCGCGCCGCGCTCGGTCAGACGTTCGATCCGATCCGCCATGATGTCGTCGGCGCTCCCGCGGTCGTGGTGCTGAGCGACGGGTTCTGGCGGCGGGAGTTCGCGGCCGATCCGGGCGTCATCGGGACGACGGTCCGCCTCAACGGCGCGCCGTTCGAAGTCATCGGCGTCGCCGATCCGTCGTTCCGCGGGATGGTCCGGGGACTCGTGACGGGCGTCTGGATCCCCGCCGCCGCGAGCCAGGTGGTGTTCCCCAGCGGCTCGTTCCTGACGGATCGCTCCAATCACGGCTCCTTCATGCGGGGGCGGCTCAAGCCGGGCGTGACCGTGAACCAGGCCGAAGCCAACGTCGCGACCGTGGCGCGCCGGTTGGCCGAGACGTACCCGCTCACCAATGCCGGCCGGGATTTTCTGGCGGTGGGCACCACCAGTGTCACGCTCAACCCGTCGGTCGACGGCGTGGTGGCCGGGGCGGCGCTGGCGCTGGTGGCGATTCCCGCGCTGGTGTTGCTGATCGCCTGCGCCAATCTGGCGACCTTGTTCCTGACCCGGGCCGCCGGCCGGCGGCGCGAGATCGCCGTCCGGCTCGCGTTAGGCGCCTCCCGGAGCCAGATCGTCCGCCAGCTGCTGGCGGAGAGCCTCCTCCTCTCGACGGCTGGTGGGTTGGTGGGGCTCTTGATCTGCGCCTGGCTCGCCGCGGCGCTGGTCCAGTTCCAGCCCCCGATCCCGGTCCCGCTCAGCCTCGACGTGGCCATCGATTGGCGGGTGATCGGCTTCACGGCCGCCATCGCGATCGGGACCGGGCTGTTCTTCGGCCTGGCGCCCGCCCTTCGGGCGTCACGGCCCGAACTTGCCGCCGACCTTCGGGAGGGGAGCCGGGGCAGCGCGGCCCGCTCCCGGGCCCGCTCGGCGCTGGTGGTGGTTCAGGTCGCGGTCTCGGTCGTTCTGCTGGTCGGGGCGGCGCTGCTGGTACGAAGTCTTGGCGGGGCGGCCTCGATCGACCTCGGATTCGACCCGGCCGGCGCCGCCACCGTCACGTTCGATCCGCTGCAGCGAGGCTACGACGGAGCCCGGTCGCTGGACCTGATCGACCGCCTGCTGCCCCGGGTCCGCGCCCTGCCGGGTGTCACCGTCGCGTCGACGACCACCCGAGCGCCGCTCAACCTCAACGTCAACTCCAACGAGATCATGGCCGAGGGCCGGGAGCCCGCCAACGGCCAGTATCCCGAAGTTCAACGGGCCGTGGTCGGTCCGGATTACCTCGCGGCCATCGGCGCCCGGATCGTCGAGGGCCGGGACTTCACCGATCGCGATCGCCCCGACCAGCCGGCCGTCGTGCTCGTCAACGAGGCGGCCGCCAAGTTGTTGTGGCCGGATGGGTCGGCGTTAGGCAGGCGGCTCGCCAACCGTGGCCTGACCGGCAGCGGTACCTGGCGGGAAGTGGTCGGCGTCGTGCGGGACGTCAAGGTCGTTTCGGTCGGCGAACGACCCACACCCCAGATCTTCTATCCGGTCCGCCAGTGGCTCGACTTTCCGGTGACCGTGGTGGCCAGGACTCGGGGCAATCCGATCGGCACCGCCGCCGAGATCCGGGGCATCCTCAAGGAACTCGACCGGGACATGCCGGTGATGAGTGTCGGCGCCTTGGACGATCAGGTGGCCACGGCCCTGTTCCCGATGCGGTTCGCGGCCATTCTCCTCGTGGTGCTCGGTCTGGCCGGCCTCGCGATTGCCGCGATC
>CADEGB010000137.1 GCA_902826755.1 uncultured Gemmatimonadota bacterium | reverse complement strand
AGCACCTGTTTCCGGCTGAAGGCAAGCAGTTGTCTGGTCAAGCCGGCGGCCCGCTCGCCGGCGTGCCGGATGTCGCCGATCAACGGGCGGTTGCCATCGTCCTCCGGGAGACTCAGCATGACGAGGTCGCTGTAGCCGTTGATGACGGTGAGCAGGTTGTTGAAATCGTGGGCGACCCCGCCGGCCAGGAGCCCGATGGCTTCCAGCTTCTGGGACTGCCGAAGCTGGTCCTCGAGGCCGATCCGCTGGGTCACGTCCGACCACGACCCGATGATCTCGATCGGCTGGCCGGCCGGATCCCGGACGACGCGCCGTTCGTCCCGGATCCAGATGTACTTGCCGTCGCGGTGGCGGACCCGATACTCGATCAGTCGGTGGTCCCCATCATACGGGAGCGCCGTGTCCGCTTCGACCCGCTCCCGGTCGTCCGGGTGGACGTGCTCGATCCACCATGACGACGAGACGATGTCCGCGTCAGCATAGCCGACCAGCGCGCGGAGGTTCTCGCTGATCCACTTGAGCGAAAGTGCCTGGCCGTCGACGGCGAGCGCGTAGATCACGGCAGGGCTGATCGCCAGGACCCGGTCGGTTTCCTCCTGCATCCGCCTTCGACGAATGAATCCGCCGATCTGGCGGCCAATCGCGTCGAGCATCGAGGCCAGGGCAGGGTCCGTCTGCCCAATGCCGCGGCCCAGGAAATCGACGACCCCGATCACCTCATCGCCACTCATGATCGGGAACGCCACCCCACCGTCGAGCCCCGCCGCCGCGGCTTCCGCCCGACGGAGAAACCCCGGATCGCCGCCGAGGTCCCTGATCAGCTGGGGCGATCGGCTGGCCCAGGCTCGACCGGGCAACCCTTCGCCCGCCGCGAAGCTGATCGAGCGGGATCGGTCTTCGAGCGGCGATCCGTCAACGCCGAGGTCGTGCCAGATCTCGAGGTTGACAAGGCGGTCGCGCCTCGGGTCGACGGCCCAGATCGCCCCGAAGCGCCACGACTCGGCCCGGCAGATCGCCTCGAGCACGAGTGGGGTGGCCTCGGCCAGGCTAGGTGCCTCGACCAGGACGCGGCTCACGGCCTCCTGCGTTGCCAGCCGGATCTCCGCGCGCTTGCGGTCGGTGATGTCCTGGGTCGTTCCGCGGACGCGGATCGCCCCGCCGCGGTCGCCGCTGACCTCGGCATAGCCATGCAGCCAACGGCACTCACCCTCCGGAGTGATCACCCGGAAGTCGAGCGCCGCCGGGCGCGCCGCCGTGATGGCATCGTCGATCGCCCGGCGGATTGGCCCCCGGTCTTCCGGGTGAACGGTGGCCTCGAAGTCCCGGTAGCGAGCGCCCGCGCTATCAGCTGGGAGCCCGAGCAGTTCGCGATGCCGTTCGTTCGCGAGCGCCCGGTCCGCCGCGAGATCCCATTCCCAGACCCCAATCCGGGCCAGGCGGTGGGCTTGCTCCAACTGGCGGGTCCGTTCCGCCAGGGCCGTCTCGGTTCGGATCCGGGCCGTCACGTCCATGACGAACCCGTACCACACCGTGGCCCCGTCCGAGGCCCGCTCCGGGTTTGACCGGCCCTCGAGCCAGATCTCGCCGAGGGTCGGATGTTCGATGCGGAACACGCACTGCCATTGGGTCAACTCTCGGCGGGAGCGCTCGATCTCGGCTTGGACCCGTTCGAGGTCGTCCGGGTGCATCCGTTCGAAGATCGGGGTCCCGTCGGAGGCGAGTGCGTCGGGGCTGACACCGAACAAATCGACAACGCGGGGCCCGGCGTACGGGAGGGTGACCCGACCGTCCGCGGTCATCCGGAACGTGTAGAGGAGGCCCGGGGACGCCGAAGCGATCTTGGTGAGCCGATCATGGATCTCGAGCCGTTCGGCAACGGCGCGATCCACCGCGGCCCGTTCACTCACGTCTCGATGGACCACCGTAAAGACCTTCCGGCGTCCGATCCGGGCCTGCGCAATCGACGATTCGAGCGGGAACTCGTTCCCGTCCGCCCGGAGGCCGCTGATCCGGCCGAGGTGCCCCATCCGCCGGTTCGTTTCGGATGTCGTGGCGAAATGGCTCAGGTGGGTGCGGTGTTGATCGCGATACCGTTCGGGAACGAACCGGTCGATCGGCTGGCCGAGTGCCTGGTCCGCCGGGCAGCGAAACATCCGCTCGGCCGCCGGATTGAAGAGGACGATCCGGAAGTCCTCGTCGAGGGTGATGATCGCGTCCATGGCCGACTCGATGATCCCGGCCAGATAGCGGGCCCGTTCATCGGGGTCGGTCAGGGCGGGATCGAATCGTTCGGCCATTGGGCGTGACGACTCCGCTGGGTAAGTCCGGACCGAGGCGAAACCTGGTTAGGCACGATCCGGCCACCCCAACGTTACCGCCGGGAGACGATCGAGGTGATGCCGGTGGCGTCGTGATGACGGTATTTTCCTACGGTGTCGATCGGCCGTGCGGACCCCGTTCCGGAGCCTCCGAGATGATCCTGCTCTTCGCGATGACCGTTGTTCTTGGCTTCGACCCGCCGGCCGTCCGGCCAGGGATCGAGGTCCTGCTCTCGGACAGTCTCCATCTGGTGCGGGGTCGTGCCGTCGGGTTGGTCACCAACTATGCCGCGGTCGATTCCCGCGGGGTGCATGTGGTCGAGCGGCTCCGCGCCGGCGGGGTCCGCTTGGTGGCACTCTTCAGTCCGGAGCACGGATTCCGGGGCGCCGCCGATCCCGGCGAGGCGGTGGCGTCGTCGGTGGATTCGGCCACCGGCCTTCCGATCCACAGCCTTTATGGAAGGACCTCGCGGCCGACGGACGAGATGCTCGTGGGAGTCGAAGTGCTCCTGGTCGATCTGCCCGACGTCGGAGCCCGGTACTACACCTACCTCCACACCACGATGGAAGTGATGCGGGCGGCCGCACCCAAGGGCATTCGGGTCATCGTCCTCGACCGTCCCAATCCGATCGGCGGCGCCGTGGCTGGCAACATCCTCGATCTCGCCTACCGGTCGGGTGTGGGGAGTCTGGCCATGCCGATCCGGCATGGGATGACGCTGGGCGAGCAGGCCCGACTGGCTCGGCGGGACGAGGGATTTGCGGTTGACCTGGCCGTCGTGCCGGCCGCTGGCTGGCGTCGGAAGGACGATGGGATCACCACCGGGCTCCCGTTCCTGCCTCCGAGTCCGAATCTCAAGGACCTCGAGAGCCTGTTTCACTACCCTGGCACCTGCCTTTTCGAAGGAACGGCGCTCTCGGTCGGGCGCGGAACCGACCACCCGTTCCACCAGATCGGGGCGCCCTGGCTCGACACCACGGCGGTGTTGGCAATGGTCCGGCAGGCCCGTTTGCCCGGAGTCGATTTCGACGGGGTGACGTTCACGCCGATCAAGCCGGGTGACGGAAAACATGCGGGCGTTGCGTTGGTGGGGATCCGGCTTCGCATGACGGACCGCCGGCGGTACGATCCGATTCGGACGACGCTAGTGTTGTTGGCCGCGGTCCGGGCGGTGCATCCCGAACAAATCGGGTTCGTGCCGCGGCAGTTTGATCGCCTGGCGGGCGGCCCCGGCGTTCGGGAGTCGATCGAGGCCGGTGTCCCCACCAAGCGGATCCTGGCCGGGTGGAAGCCCGCGTTGAAGGCGTGGCAGCGGCGGACCAGGGACCTCCTGCTTTACCGCTGACGGACGGCCCGCCCCTATGGATCGAAAACGCTTCGGGTCCCGTCGACTCGCCAGCGCCCCCGGTCCCGACGGAGCGAAACGAGGAAGGCGGCGGTGACCCGGGTCGCGGGGGCCACCGACAGCAACACCTGGGGATTCGGCCGCCCAGTCATGATCTGGGCCACCAGGAACGCCGTGTCCCGGGCAAATCGGCTCATCGACCGGACCGCCGTCCGTCGAACCCGGTGCCGCGCCAGGTCGAGTCGGGCCACGTCGGCGGCCGAGAGGATGAATGCCGCCGGTTCGTGGACCAGTTCGAACATGCTGACCCGAGGCCCCCGGCGCACGACGGAATCGAGCATCACCGTCGGGCAGCGGCACAGCTGGCGCAGATCGACGGCCCGGATGGCGCTCAGGACACCGGAGGAGTCGACCGCGACGGGCAGTGGTGGGCGGGCCTGAGCCGGAGCCTGCGCCGGCCAGAGCGCCACCAGGAGCCAGGCCACGCCTGCCCCAAACCGCCCGCGGGTCATGGCTCGATTGGTACCGGCGATACAGGGAGATCCCAGTGCGCCAGCAGCAGTTCGAACCGGCGTTGCTCTTCCTTGCGATACCGGTCCTGGTCGGGGAATCGCTGCGCTAGCCAGGCCGCGAGGGTCGGGTCGGTGTCGTGGGCGGCGATGACGTCTCTGTAAACCAGCGTCACCCGATAATCCCACCGCCCCTCCTCGGTGCCATGATTGACCGGCGCGGCGACCTTGATTTCGAGGATCCGACCCCGCTCGACCTCTCGTTTGAGAATTGGGAGATGGTTTTTGGTGAAGAGTGCCCAGAATTCCTCCGCGGCGCCCCACCGGGTCTTATAGTAGAACTCCATCGTGAACGGGTCCTTGGCTGGGGCCTGGGCGGCGAGGGCCGGGACAACGGTGGTGAGGCCCGCAAGGAGGAAAGCGGTTGCTCGGGTCATGGTTTCGAGGGTTGGAGGTTCGAGAATGTACCTCAGGTATTGCTCGGCGTGTCAGGGCGGTCGCCGGGCAAGGATCTGCACCACGGCCGAACGGCCGTTGTGATAGCGACCCTCGTGGACATCCCGCTCGATCTCCCGCGCCACCAGGAACTCGAGGCCGCCCAGTTCCCCCATCACCTCGGCCCGGGCCATCAGGAGCTCGGGTACCCGGGGGCCGCCGGTGCCGAGGGCAAGCTGCGTGGGCGTATACGCCTCGAGCACGAAGCAGCCACCGGGGGCCAGACCGGCGACGGCGGCTCGGTGAACCCGGCGCCGGAGCGGCGGTGGCAGGTGAGCAAAGATGGCGACGATCGCCGACCAGACCCCCGGCTCGATCCGAAAATCGGCGAGGTCGGCCACCACTGGTTCGATCACCACCCCGGCCGACGCCGCCAGGTCGCGAGCCCGAGCCAGCCCGACGGCCGATTGATCGACCGCCGTGACCGAGTGACCACGACGGGCGAGGAAGACCGCGTTCCGTCCCTGGCCCTCGGCCAGGCAGAGCACCGGTCCCGGGGGAATCTGGTCCGCCACCTGCTCCAGGAATCGGTTGGGGTCGTGACCGTACGCGAGCTCCGGCTCGGCGTAGCGAACGTCCCAGTCCAAAGGACCCGTCACTCCCGCCTCTCGCTCGGGTCTCGGTCCTGATCTGGGCCGGCCGCGACCCGCTCCAGTCCGGCGTCGATTCCCCGGCGAACCATCCGACCGTAACCGTCGTCCGGGAGGCGAGCGGCGGTTTCGGAGGCCCGTCGGAAGGCCTGGGCCGCCGCCGCCGGTTGGTCGGTGAGTTCGTGCGATCGACCCAGGTTGAGGTAGAGCGAGGGCAGCATGGCGGCCGATCGCTCCTCGCCCGCCGCCAGGGCGCGATCGAGCGCCACCTGATTCCAGTGGAGTCCTTCCGCGGCCGACTGATGGCGCGCCAGGTAGTGGGCCGCGATGGCGGCTTCGAAATCATCGCGGCTTCGGCCCCACGCTTCGAGGAACAGCGCCCGAGCCTCTTCGATTCGGCCCTCTCCTTCCGCCGCCATCCCACGGGCGCAAAGCTCGACGATCGGGTTATCGGGGTCGAACCCGCTCATGTCAGGTGCCTCGGAGGGTCGAAGGTGGAGTGCGCTCGGCGCTCGCGGCCACCGGCTTCGGCAAGTCGGCGACCCGCCAGAGACCGAGACTCTTGTCCGGGAATAGCCCGCCGGCTTCGGTGCATCCCTCGACGATCCGGTCGACCGGTGGAGGAAAGTCGAACGGCGCTCGCTCGAGATTGAGCGGGCGCCAGTCGCCGGTCACGATGTCGACGTGGCTCGGCTCGGAGGGAAAGGTGGTCGTGAGCAGGTAGCGGATGCCGGCCCGGCGGACGTTGTCGACGGCGGCGCAGATATCCGCGGCCGAAAAGTGCACCAGACAGTCGCGACAGAAGATGAGATCCACCGAGGGAAGCGCCGACGTCACCAGGTCGAGCTGCTGGTAGCGGCGCCCGTCCCTCCGGGCCCGATTGAGGTCCACCAGCTCCGGAACGAGGTCTGCCCCGAGGTAGTCGACTCCCTCGAGGTCGACGGCGGCCATCCACGACCCGTCGCCGCATGGAAGGTCCAGCAGGGAGCCGATCGCCCACCGCCGGAAGAGCTTGGGCAACTCGGCGCGGAGCGACATGGTCTGGTCGGCGCCGGCACCGGCGCCGGATCGCGAGGTTGGCCCGGCCCAGAAATTTGTCCGATAGATGGTCTGGAACCTCTCCAGGTGATCCGTCGATTGGCTCGTCCGGGCAAAGTGGTCCGGATCGAACGGTACCGCCTGGCGGCGGTTCCCGGCGTCCGGTCGCTCGGCGCGGTCACCGTCTTCGACCCGGGCCGTCGCCATCACCTGCTCGAGATCAGGATCATCGACCGCGGTCGTCGGGTCGTCGACGTCAACGGCCCGGGGCCTCGGGAAATGGTTCCGCCCAGAGGAGGCCGTCGGGGAGCGCCCGGGCGGCGAACTCGACATGAAGAACCCGGCGTCGGGTTGGCTCGGCCGCGGGCGCGGACGAATGGAGGAGCAGCGGGCGAAGCAGCAACACTCCGCCGACCGGTACCAGGCAATCGACCGGCACCGCGCTCCGCACGGCGGACTCGATTTCCCCGTCGCCGAGTCGACCGAATCGGTGGGTGCCGGGGATGACCCGGACCGGCCCGTTCCCGGGTCCGCAGGGGTCGAGATGAAGCCGAGCCGTGAGCATGTCGGCCAGCACCGCGGCGGGGGCGCGGACGTGCCAGCCGCCGTCCTTGCGCGACCACGGTCCCCAGCCCGCGCGTTCCTCGTAGTCGGTCACCGCGATGGTGACGTCCTGGTGCCAGGTTGCCTTCCAGTTGGCCACCGGCGTCTTGTCGAACAGCAGGACCCGAACGGCAACCGGTGGCGTCTTGAAGTACGGCCGCACCAGGTCCCGGAGCGGCCCGGCAATGACCGGACCGAGCGCGGGAACCCGGGTCAGGGCGTTCCGGACGCCGCCCCGACCAGCGTGTTCGTCGAGGATCGGCGCGATGGCCCGCCGGATTTCCTCGATGGTCGTGTCATCGAGGCCCGACTCGGATATGGTGTAGCCGTCGGACAATACCGCGGGGGCCAGCGACGGACTCATTGGGGTGCCTTGGCGGGAGCGCCGGGGGTCAGGGTGCGAAGCCGGAGGTCTGCCGAAAAGCCGACCCCGCTCGAGGGTCCGCCGGACCCCTCGTACCGAAAGGCCGAATCCGACCCGAACCGCATGGTTCGGATGTCGTAGTGCAGCCGGTTGGTCGAGAGTCGGCCCCCGCGGGTGGGTGCCACCGTCACCGACCCGTTCACGTCGAGGGTTCCACCCGCGATCGAATAGACCGCCTGGTTTCCCGTCAACACCGCCGTCTGTTCGCCTCGTTCGTCGAACAGCGTGGCCGTCAGGCGCCGGAATTCGACTTCCCGTGCCTCCTGGCGGACGAACGCGGAGTCTGCGACGACGAATCCCTTCCGGAGCCCGAGGCTGTCGGTCAGCGTCGTGCGGACGCCGACAATGATTTGCTCGGCGATGGGCCCGCTGCCATCGGCTACCGACGGCCCCTCGGTCGAGCGGCAGCCGACCGCGCCGACGGCCAGGAGGATCAGCCAGGTGCGTCGCATCAGGGCCGTCCGTTCCCAGCCGGGCGATCGAGTTTCAACGCGAACAGCCGTGGCCATCGTTTTCCGGTAACCAGGAGATGCCCCGTGGCGGGATCGAAAGCGATCCCGTTGAGGACGTTCTCCGTGGTGGCCGCCGCGTTGTAGGCGGGCAGGAGTTCCGCCAGATCGAGGATCTCCCGCACCAGGCCGGTTTCGGCGTCGATCCGGAGGATCCAGTCACTCTGGTAGACGTTGGCAAACACCTCGCCGCCGACATACTCGAGCTCGTTCAGCTTCCCTACCGGAGTGCCAGTCGTGAACCGGACGCCGAGTCGTTTCCGGACGGCGAACGTCGCGGGGTCCACGAACCGGAGGGTGTCGGAGCCATCGCTCATGATCAGCGAGGTCCCGTCGGTGGTGAGGCCCCAGCCTTCGCCCGGGTAGGCGACCGAATCGACCAGGCGGAACGAGGCCCGGTCGTAGATGTAGGCAATCTGGGATTGCCAGGTGAGTTGGTACAAACGGTCGCCGAATCGGGCCAGCCCCTCGCCGAACCGCTCGGCTGGCAGGGGCACCACCCGGTCGGCCACGCCAGTGGCGAGCGTCACCGATCGGAGTTCCGAGGCGCCGTACCGGCCGGTTGATTCGAGGAGGGTCCCGCCCGGCTCGAACAGGAGTCCCTGGGTATAGGCGGCGGTGTCGTGGGGGAAGGTGGCGGCTACGGTGTACCCGCGTGGCGCCGGGGGCGCGGCCTTGGCGGCGCAGGCAAGCAACAAGGCCGCGCCGATCGCGGCGGAGGACCGTCCCTTGGACCGACCTGCTCGGAGCCACGACATGGGCGAAAGCTACGCCGCCAACGGCGGGCCGCAATGCGTCACGCGGGGATTGGGAAAAAAAGGCCGCCGGGTGCACCCCGAAGGGCGCACCCGGCGACCAGTCCAACCGGGCGGAACCGATGACTACCGAGCCAACTCCCGAACCGCGTCTGCCAGCATCCTGACTTTGGCGGCGTCCCGTGATCCGCGGGCATCGGTATCAAGCGTCGCGGCCAGCTGGGAGAGCGCGGCTTGCCGGTTCGGGCCCGCCGCTCGTTCAGCGCCGCTCAGGGCGTCCCGCACCGCCGCGATCCGCGCCGTGGTAAGACCCTGCGTTCGGCTCAGCTGATCCACGAACGCTCGCGCCCGCGCAAAGCTCGGGGGCCAGACGATCAGGGGCTGCCCCTGGGCGTTCAGATAGTCGAACCTGACGGTCTTGGCGGCATCGATCTCGTTCTGGCTGATGAACCCGCTCGGGGTCAGCTCGAACACGTCGAGCCCTCGGGAAATCTCCGAGCTGACGATCACGCCGTTGTACCAATAGACGGACCAGGAGCCGCCGTTCCCCATCCGGGCGGAGTCCACCGGGCCCCGATCGTGGAACGCGATCTCGATCGGCCGCGACGGGTCGGTCCAATCGAAGATCGAGATCCCGCCCTGATACCAGGATTGGACCATCACGTCCCGGCCGGGAATCGGAATCAGAGAGCCGTTGTGGGCAACGCAGTTTTCCTGGGCCGTTTGGGGAGCCGGAAGTTTGTAGTAGCTCTTGAAATGCATCTTCCGGTCGGTCACGGTGAAGATCGCGTTGGCGCCCCACTCCTTCGGGTCGCTCTTCCGGCACTTGGGGCCGCCGCCACCACCCCATTCGTCGGTAAAGAGGATCTTGGTGCCGTCGTTGTTGAAGGTCGCCGAATGCCAGTAGGAGAAATTGGAGTCCGCCACGGCGCCGATCCGCTTCGGATTGGCCGGGTCACTGATGTCGAGCAGCAGGCCGTAGCCTTCGCAGGCTCCACCGGCCAGGCCGATGGCCGGATAGACGGTGATGTCATGGCACTGCGTCGGCCCGGGGCGGGGACCTTTGTGATCCGGGTCGGCTCCCGTCATCCGGGCGACCATCGCGGGCAAGGCCGCGCGGAGCGCTGCGCTATCGGCTCCCGTGGGCGCGCCGGTCCCGCCGCGAGCCTTGACGATGCTGTCGAGCATCGGGCGGGTCATACCCGTGGGAAGCACGAACGACTCGCCGTCGAAGTCGGCGATGAACGCCCCCCGAGCCCGGGCGGCCTCGGTCGCCGCCTTGTCGTCGGGCGCGACCCCATGCTTGGGCGGCTCGACCAGGTCGTTGAAGATCCGGGGTGAACTGACGATCGCGGCCCGCTCCGGATGAGCCAACGGGACCTTGATCACCTCGATCCGGAACAGCGCCGAATTCGGGTCTTTCTCCGGCGGCGCGGCCGTGCAACCCGGCAGCTCGGCATCAGGCCGGACCCCGGCTGAGCCCGAGATGTACACGTAAACGTTTTCGGTGTCCTTCGGGTCGACCAGGACGGTGTGAGTGTGCGAGCCCCGACACGTCTGCACGTTCCCGACATTCTTCGGGTTGGCGATGTCCGTGATGTCGAAGATTCGCAGCCCGCGGAGCCGATCCTTGCTGGCTACCTCCCGAACGCCCTGGCCGCTGCAGTCGAGCCGGCCCGTCAAGCCTTCGCCCGAGATGAACAGGAGGTTCTTGTAGACGGAGACGTCGCTCTGGGAGGCAGGGCAGTAATAGGCCGTCTTGAGCGTCGGTTGGCTCGGATTGGCGATGTCCCAGATCTGCCAGCCATTGTAGTTGCCCTGGATGGCGTACTGGCCCGTAAAGGCGAG
>CADEGB010000136.1 GCA_902826755.1 uncultured Gemmatimonadota bacterium | reverse complement strand
TCAGCTCCTTCGTCGGCTCAATGCCGATGAAGGGGTGACGTGCGCCGTCGTGACCCACGACGATCGACTGGCGGTGCGTTGCGACCGCAACATCCACCTGGTCGATGGTCTGATCGACCGGGACGAGAAAACCCCCCAACCGGTCTGAGCCCTCCGCGGACCGAATGATCTGGACCGCGGTGCTGGCTACTTGGAATCCCGGTCGGGATGCTGCGCGCGACCCGGTCGAACGCCGCTCGCCCCTGGTCCGACCCGCGTGGCGAGGCGGCGTACGGTGTTGATGCCGCGGAACGTGGCCCGGACCCGGAGCGCGCGCTCGAACGCCGCGTTGGAGAACTTCGATTCGACCTGCCGGGTCCGACACAGCCAGAAGACCTCGCGGCCAATGACCCTGAAGTCGTCGACCTCGGTCCGGAACGCGAGGATCCGTTGCTCGGCGGCTCCGTCGAGGGGTCCGGCGAGAAACCCGACGTAGAGGGTGGCCTCGGACGTCATCGCCGACGGTGGAAAGGGTTGCATCTCGGCAAGCGCGATGACGTCGTCGACCGTTCGGAGAAACGTGGCGACCTCGTAGCCGAGGGACCGTTCGAGCGCTGCCTCGATCTTCCGTTCCAACCCGGCGCTGCTTCGCGCCCCGGTCCGGAAGAGGACGTTGCCGCTGGCGATGAACGTCTCAACCTCGTCCAGGCCGAGGTCCCGAAAGACCTCGCGGAGGCGGTCCATCGTGACCGTGCGGCCACCGACGTTGATGGCTCGCAGGAAGGCAACGAAGCGGGGCAAATTCGGCGCTCCTCAATCGGTCCGGAGGGCAACCAAGGGGTCGACCCGGGCCGCCCGCCGCGCCGGGAGGTATCCGGCCGCCAGCGCCACCGCGACGACGACGACCGCCACCGTGGCGAGTACGGCCGGGTCGGTCGGGCTGGTGCCATGGAGGAGACTCGTCAGAAGGCGCGCCGCGAACCCGGCGGCCGGAATGCCGATGCCGAGTCCCGCCACGGCGAGCAGCGCGGTATCTCGCAGGATCATCCCGCGGATCGCGCCACCCTCCGCCCCGAGGGCCCCCCGGATCCCGATTTCCCTGGTCCGGGTCCCCACGACGTACGACAGCACCCCATAGACACCGATCAGGGCGAGCATCAAGCCTACCAGAGCAAAGCCGAGGATCTGATACGCGTTGACCCGGACGCCGGCGAGTTGCCGGTTGACCTGGTCGACGACCGCCGTGGCCGACAGGGGTCGATCGGGCACCAATCGCACCAGGACCTCCTTGATCGGCTTGAGCAGCGGCCCCGGGGCCCCCTGCGCGCGAATCACGAACGTCGGAAAGGCCGAGGGTGCCTGATCGAGCGGACGATAGAGCTCGGGACCATCCTCGGCGAGGAGCAGATTGGGCTGGGCCGCCTTGTTGTTGCGGACCACGCCCACGATTTCGAGGCGGAGCGGCGCGCCGGGAGCCGTGTCGATCTGGATGACCTGTCCGATCGGATCCCGTCCGGGCCACCACCGAGCGGCCGCCCACTCGTTGACGATCGCGACCGGGGGCGCGTACTCGCCGTCCTCCGACCCGAAGTCTCGCCCCCGGGCCAGGGCAACACCGATGGTTCGGAAGTAGCCGGTGTCGACGGCCGTACCCGCTCGAGGTACCAGAGCCGCGGCCAGCGGGCTCGCGTCCTGAGCCAACGCAATCTGCGGCCCCGCCGCTCCCCTCGGCGCGAGCGGCACCGTTGCCCGGATCCCAACCGAGGCCACGCCGGGTATGGTGACGAGTTCGGCCGTGATCTGTCGGGTGACCGGGAGGTATTTCTCCTTGACGCGCCAGGGGTGCGGGAAGCTCGGACTTCCCTCGACCAACGAACCACTGGTGAAGCCAAGATCGAGGCTCGAGAGCCGGGCGACCGTCTTGGCCATCAGTCCTCCGCACACCGCCAACACCACCGCGACGGCCAACTGGGTCACCACGAACCCCCGCTGGGCCAGCGATCCGCCGGCCGCCGGGTGAGATCCGCCAAGACGGAGCGTACTCTGCAGATCTCGGCGGCTAGTCATCCGGGCCGGCACCAGGCTGAGGCCGAGGGCAAGGAGGGCGGCGAGTCCGACCGAAAACGCCACGGCCCGGGCGTCGATCCGATAGTCCATGCCCGCGGGCCGGAGCGACTGGAGGACTTCGACGTTCTCGAGTACCCCGAGCAGCCACGACCCGAAGGCGAGTCCGACGATCGTCGCCACCGCCACGAGGAGGATTTGTTCACTGAGCAGTTGGCGGATCAGCTGCCCGGTGCCCGCCCCGAGCGCCGACCGGACCGCGAACTCGCGTCGCTGGTTGAGCGACCGGACCAGGATCATGTTGGCGAGGTTGGCGGCCGCGATCAGCACGACACAGACGACCACGGCGGCGAAAATCAGATCGTGGGACTGGGTGGCGCTGGTGTAACGATCCCGAAGGGGCGCGGCGCTCAGTGTGATCGGGGCGGCGTTGCCCTGCCGGGCGCCCTGGAGCACCGACGGGTCGAGCGATTGGAGTTCGGCCTGGAACTGCTCGACGGTGGCGTCGGGCCGGAGCCGGGCGACGACCGTGAGCGAGCGGATCGAGGGCCGGGTGCTGGGATCGAGCGTGGGCACCGACGGGAGCCAGAACATGCTGGTCACCTCGTGTTTGAACCCCTCGGGCATCACGCCAATCACCGTATAGCGGCTGTCGCTCAGCTTGATGACCTTGCCGAGGATGGCCGGGTCGCGGCCGAGGTGATTGACCCAGAGATCGTGGCTGATGACGGTCACCAACTCGACGCCGAGCGCGTCATCTTCCGGCCGGAACACCCGGCCCAGCTGCGGCTCGACGCCGAGCATCGTGAACAGGTTCTGGGAGACGACTCCCCCGAGGACCGGGATCGGTTCCCCGCCGAGATTCAGCGCCTTGAGGCCCGACGTGAATCCGGCGACGATGTCGACGGTGCGGAACGGAAAAGTCTTCAGCACGTTGGCAAAGGTCTCATAGGAGACCTCGCAGCCGCCGCGGCAGACGGTGGCGGCACCCGCCCCCTTCCGGTCGGCCGCCGCTTCCCCGAGCACGACCAGCCGGTCGCCATGCTGGAAGGGGAGGGCCCGGAATCGGACCGCGTCGATGACGCTGAAGGCGGCGGCGCCAGCCCCGATCCCCAGCGCGAGCGACAGGGCAGCGGTGAGGGCGAATCCGGGGCTCCGGGCCAGGCGGCGCGCGGCGAAGCGGAGGTCGTCGAGCATGGGGATCCTCGTCGAGTCGGCGGGAACGGCTGGACTGGAATCTACATCGCGATTCGCCGGTCGAAGGCGCCCCCCGGGTCGCTCGTCAGGACCTCGGACCCCGTGGTGTGTCGGGAATCACAGCGGAATCTCGTCCTACCCTTTAGACTCGTTGGTTCTCCGACCGGTCTGATCCGGTCGGAGGTCACTCTGGAACTGGAGCCGTCATGCCGAAGTCCGTGGACTTTACCAGCCTGAGCGCGTAGTCCCGCCCGCCCCGCCCCGCAGAACTTCCGGGTCGGTCTCGATAACGCGCTCAGCCCCCGTGCCACCAGGCGAGGTGCCGTGCCGCGTTTCCGAGACCATCTTCAGGTGGCCCGGCGCCTCATCCAAACGAACGTGAGTGGTCTCGAAAGAACTGCGGAATGACTGCAGAACCCGTTTCCGTGCCTCCCGAGGGAAGGCGATCCCTTTGGGGTACCGTCCGCGAAGCGATGGCGGGCGCCGAAGGCAAGGACTTCACCGAGGGCCCGATCCGGCCCGCCCTGTTGCTGCTCGCGATCCCGATGGTGCTCGAGGTGGCGCTTGAGTCCGTCTTTGCCGTGGTCAACGTCTTCTGGGTCAATCGGCTCGGCGCGTCGGCCGTGGCCATCGTCGGCCTGACCGAGGCGATGCTGTCGACCATCTACGCCCTCGGGATGGGACTCGGAATCGGCGCCACGGCGCTGGTGGCTCGCCGGATCGGCGAGAAAAACCCGGCGGAGGCCTCCCGGGCCGCCGTGCAGGCCATCCTGATCGGCGTCATGGTGTCCATCCCGATCGCGGTGCTCGGGGCGACGTTCGCGCCGCAGCTGCTCGCGCTCATGGGAGCGGATCCGACCATCGTGGAACAGGGGAAGGGCTTTACCAGGATCATGTTCCTGGGCAACGCCTCGATCCTGCTCCTGTTCCTGATCAACGCGATCTTCCGGGGCGCCGGCGACGCCGCGGTGGCCATGCGCTGCCTCTGGATCGCGAACCTCGCCAACCTGATTCTCGACCCGGTGCTGATCTTCGGGCTCGGCCGTTTCCCGAGATGGGCGTCGAGGGGGCCGCCGTGGCGACCACGGTGGGGCGGGGTATCGGCGTGCTGTACCAGTTCTATCGGCTGGCGGGGAAGGACCGCCGCTTCGTGATCGAGAAGCGCCACCTGATCGTGGACCTGCCCCTGATGGGCAAGCTGATCCGTCTGTCGTCGACCGGGATCTTCCAGATCCTGATCGGCACCACGAGCTGGATCGGACTGGTTCGGATCGTCGCCACCTTCGGCGCTAGCGCGGTGGCGGGCTACACGGTCGCGATCCGGGTCATCCTGTTCGCGTTGCTGCCGTCGTGGGGCCTCAGCAACGCGGCGGCCACGATGGTGGGCCAGTCCCTCGGCGCCAGGAAGCCGGAGCGCGCGGAGGAATCGGTCTGGCGGGCCGGTTTCCTGAACCTCTGCTTCCTTGGCGCCCTGGGCCTCGTGTTCCTGGTGTCGGCGCCGTGGATCGTCCGGATCTTCACCAACGATCCGGAGGTGAGTCGCCACGCGGTGCTGGCGCTCCGGATCGTGAGTCTCGGATTCCCGTTCTACGCCTACGGGATGGTGATCTCCAACGCCTTCAACGGGGCTGGCGACACCACCACCCCGACGGTCCTGAACGTGGTCTGCTTCTGGCTCTGGGAGATCCCGTTGGCGTATGTTCTAGCCAAGCCGGTGGGCCTTGGTCCAACGGGGGTGTTCATCGCCATCACGATCGCGTTCTCGACGCTGGCCCTGATCAGCACCACGATCTTCCGACGAGGGAAGTGGAAGTCGAGGACGATCTAGCGGGAAGGAGGTTGCGATGCCCGTTGGGCGGTGTCGATGGCTGTTCCTCGCGGCCGGCGTCTGGGGGTGCGGCGGGCCGCCAGCGCCGGTGGTGCCGGCCTCGCTCGACGTCGAGTGGCAGCCGTTTCGCTGGGCCGACCTCACGGTCGGTACGGTCGTCATCCGCCGGGCCGCGATCCTGATCGAAACAGCCGACCGCGCCCTGATTGCCCGGGGCGATACGGCGGTGACGCAGTTCCAGCTGGACTTCGGTTTTTCGGGTACCGGAGCGTTCGGGGTCCCGCTCCGGGCCCTCGAACCGGCGCCGGCCGATTCGGCGACCGCGCGGACCTCGTTCCGCGCGGTCGTCAATCGTCTCGGCAATCGGGACGACTCGGCCGGGGTCCGCCGGCCGTATCGGCTCGGGACCGTGGGCCTGCTTTTCTACGGCCTCAAAGGCCTCATCATCGACCAAGTCGGCCATCGAGTGGGCGCGCCGCGGTCGGGGGCGGCGTTGCCGGCCGACCTCGAGCAACGGATGCAGTGGACCCCTGCCACGGAAACCGTCGGTCGCCTGGTGGTGCCGCTCGCCGCTGGAACGGATCGACTGGGCGGGCTCTGGTACGACCCGGGTTCGAGCCTGGTGCCATTGCTGGTGGACGATCCGACCTGGCGACTGCTGACCGGCCGGTCTGGGCGGGAAGCCGGCAACCGGCGACTGGCGTTTCCGACGGCTGCCGACAGTCTCATTCTCGAGGGAGCGCCGAGCCGGGCCCCGCTGTCGCTCGGGGCGATCTCCCTCGGTTCGGTCACGGTGTGGCGGGTGGCGAGCGGATCTGATCGCGACCGACCGGATCAGTTTCCAGACGGCGTGGTCGGCATCATTGGAAACCAGCTCTTCGAGGGCTGGTCGTTGATCTACGTCAACGTCCGAGCCAAACGACTTGGCGTGGCTCGCTGAATCCCGAGGGGGGCCGCCTGGGTCCCGCCGCTGCGGTGACCCAGGCGACGCGGTCGACTCTCGTTACTCGTTGCCGCAGCAGCCAGGCGCGCAGCAGGCGCCGGCCTCCGCGGTGGGAAGCGCGGCCTTGGCAGGCTTGGTGGCCCGGACGAACGCGCTCATGAACTTGCCCGCCACCTGCGGCGCGATGGCATCGACATCGATGCCTTCTCCGGTCAGGAACTCCCGGGCGTCCTCGACGTCGTAGATCCGGGTCGGCTCGAGGTCGATGGCGGAGAAGCCGGCCGCCGCGAGTTTGGTCCGGTACTCGTTCTCCTCCAGCGCTCCCGCGATGCACCCTACCCAGAGTTCGACGCTCCGGCGGATTTCGGCCGGGACCGCGCCGCGGACCACCACGTCCGACACGGCAAACCGGCCGCCAGGCTTGAGGACCCGGAACGCTTCGCGAAGCACCCGGTCCTTGTCGGCCGACAGGTTGATGACGCAGTTCGAGATGATCACGTCGACCGAGTTGGACGGCAACGGGATGTTCTCGATTTCGCCACGGAGGAACTCGACGTTGGTGGCGCCGGCCTTCCGCTGGTTCTCGCGCGCCAACGCCAGCATCTCGTCGGTCATGTCGAGCCCGTACGCCTTGCCCGTGGGTCCGACCCGCCGCGCCGAGAGCAACACGTCGATCCCGCCGCCGCTGCCGAGGTCGAGGACCGTCTCACCCGGCGCGAGTTCGGCCAGCGCGGTCGGATTCCCGCAGCCGAGCGACGCCAGGACGGCGGTGTCGGGAAGTTCCTGCTGCTGGACGAGGTCGTAGAGATTGGACGTGATCGGGTCGACCGATCCGCAGGAACCCTCCGCCCCGCCACAGCAGGAGTTCGTCTGGCCCTTGCTGACCCGGCTCGCGGCCTGGCCGTACTTTTCCTTGACGACGTCTTTCACGCTCTGTTCGATCATGATTCGCTCCGAGTGCAATGGCTCGTCAGGCGAGCCGGACTAGCATCGCGATGGCCGATGCCGGGCAGATGCCCTGAAATTGGGTCGAAGATTTGACCGCATCGGGAACCTGGTCGGTCGAGACCCGAGCAAATCCGAAGCGGGTGAAATAGTCGGCGGCATCGAGTGTCAGCAGCACCACGGTTGCCGTGCCCCGGGTGCGGGCCAGCGCAAGCGATGCCTCGACCAGGCGAGCCCCGAGGCCGTGGCCGCGGGCGGCGGGGTCAACCGCAACCGAGCGAAGCAACGCGGACTGGCCATACAGTTCGAGCCCGGCCGTCGCCACCACCCGATCGGCCTCGGCGGCGACGACGAAGGTGGCCAGATGCTCCCGGGCTCCGGCAGCCGGAAGTCCCGCGGCGAGCAGGATGGCCTCGATGCCGCTCCAATCAGTCGGGGCCGCGGGGCGAGGCCTGGGGTCGGTCGATCGCTCCATCGGCGGGGCATCCCGTTGGTCGGCCTTGCGATGGCCGAGGAAATCCCGGGTGGCCATCAGCAGCACCCCGACGGCGCGCAAACGCCTGACCGCGCGGCCACGACCGCCGTCAGCCGGCGGAGCAGGACCGCCGCGCCTTGCCGGACCTCGGGATCGAGGTCGGCCAGCAAGGCTTCCTGCTCCTGGATCAAGTCGCTCTTGATCAGTTGGTGGAGCTTCCGACCGGCCGCCGACACCTCGAGCCGGGTGGCGCGAGCATCCTCGGGATGCGCCTCGCGGACCAGGTACTTCTTTCGTTCCAGCGACGTCACCACCCGGCTGGCCGTGCTCTTGTCGAGATAGAGGTCCGCGGCCAACTCATTCAGGGTGCAGGGGCCTCGGCGGATCAGGGCTTCGAGGGCATAGGCCTGGGTCACCGACACATCGTGGCAGCAGATCCGGTCCCGGTCGCGAAACTGGTAGATCCGGACCAAGTCGGACACGGCCTCCTGCAACTCGGCCGCGTCGGCTCGGAGTTGGGCAGGGGAGCTGGTGGTCGGGACCGTCATGACGCCCTCTTTGGTTGGTACTAGCAACGTTGTCACTGCCAACAATACAAAATGCCCTGCCGGCCGTCAAGCCCCCGCTCCCGCCGGCCTGGTTTCCCCAGCTACGCTACTGGATGTTCAAGCACAGCTACGCCAGCGATCCGACCCTTGGCGACCGGGTCTTCGACCTGCTCGAGCAGACCTTTCCCGGCGTCGGCCAGGCTCGCGACAACGGGGTTCGGTTCGGGGCCACCTGGGAATCGGTGTCCACGCCGTACGTCCATCGGGAGGGCTCCCGGGTCTTGGCCCATGTCGGGCTGATGGCCATGCCGCTAGAGGTGGCCGGTCGGCCAGCCGTGGTCGGCGGGGTCCACGGGGTAGCCACCGACCCGTCCGCTCGACGGCGGGGGCTGTTTCGGGGGCTGATCGAGGAACTCCTGGCCGACACGGCGGAGCGGTTTCCGACCTTGATGCTCACGACGCTGCACCGGGAGTATTTCGAGCCGTTCGGGTTTCGCGTCGTGCCGGAGTCGATCTTTCGCACCCGGGTGTCGCCGCGGGTCGGTATGCCGACGGCTCGGAGTCTGGACCTGGCGGATCCGACCGACCGGGCCTTGATGCACCGACTGCTGGCCGCGCGGGCGCCGGTCTCCAGCGTTCTTGGGGTCGGCGCGGAGAAGGCGTGCTGGGCGTTCTATGAATATCGGAGCCCGATTCGCTACCTCCCTGAACTCGACCTTGCGGTCATCGCGGTTCGGCGGGAGCGGACCCTCGCGTTGTACGACGTGGTGGGGTCGACCATCCCGCCCCTCGAGCGGATCCTGGCCGGTCTGGGCGAGTCCGTCGATCAGGTGGTGGCGTACTTCTCGCCCGACCGGCTTGCTGCCGAGTTCGCGGCCGAGCCGCACGATCTCGAGGGCGGTCCGGAGTCGCTTGAACCGGGGGAGCGCGACTTCGTCTTCATGGTGCGAGGCCCCTTCGCCGCGGCCGGTCGTCCCCTGATGTTGCCGCGTCCCGCTCGCTGTTGAGCATGCTTGGAGCGGTTCGCGGCCACCGCTACGTTACCCGCCACTTCACCCATCCGTCATTCCGTGCAGGGAGGCCTTCCGTGTCGCCCGTCAGATCCTTGCGTCTGCTGCTCCAGCTGTCCGCGGTTCCGGTCGTCATGGCGGCCCAGGCACCACCTCGGGCCGAGCCTACCGTGGCCAAGGGTGGGCCTTTCGACAAGCTTCGCTTCCGGAACATCGGGCCGACGGGCCCGAGTGGTCGGATCGACGACCTGGCGGTGCTCGAGCGCGACCCGAACGTCTTTTACATCGCGGCGGCCACCGGCGGGCTCTGGAAAACCGAAAACGGCGGCATCACGGTAGCGCCGGTGTTCGATTCAGCCGCGATGGTGTCGATCGGGGCGGTCGCGATTCCGCCGGATGATCCGAATCTGGTCTGGGTCGGCACTGGCGAGGCCAACAACCGTCAGAGCTCTTCCTGGGGCGACGGGCTCCACAAGTCGACCGACGGCGGGCGGACCTGGACCGCGGCGGGGCTTCGGGAGTCGAAGCAGATTGCCCGGATCGTCATCGATCCGTCCGACCACGACGTCGTCTACGTCGCGGCTCTTGGCGACCTGTGGCGGTCGGGCGGCGAGCGGGGGATCTACAAGACCACCGATGGGGGCCTCAGCTGGACCAAGGTGCTCGACGTGGGGCAGGACGCGGGCGGCACCGAACTCGTCATGGATCCCACCAACAACAAGGTCCTCTACGCCGCCACCTATCAGCGGCGGCGGGCCAGCTTCGGCTTCAACGGTGGCGGACCCAACAGCGGTCTGTGGAAGACGACGGACGGCGGGAGGACTTGGCGCCGCCTGGCGGGCGGACTGCCGGAGGGCCCGCTCGGCCGGATCGGGATCGACGTCTTCCGGGCCAACCCGAACATCGTCTACGTCCGGGTCGAGCACGACAAGCAGGGTGGCGTCTATCGGTCGGACGATGCCGGGTCGACCTGGCGCAAGATGGGGTCGCACAACGGCCGGCCGATGTACTTCGGGGTCATCAAGGTCGATCCGGTCAACGACCTCCGGGTCTATTTGCCGGAGACCCCGCTGTCGATTTCGGACGACGGCGGGAAGACCTTCCGATCCGACGGTGCCGAGCGGATTCACGTCGACCATCACGCGATGTGGATCAATCCGGCCGATCCGAACCACCTGATGATCGGGAACGACGGTGGGGTCGCCATCTCCCGCGACAAAGCCAAAAAGTGGCTCTGGTTGCCCCACCTGCCGGTGTCGCAGTTCTATCACGTCGGCTACGACATGGACTCGCCGTACAACGTCTGTGGCGGCCTCCAGGACAACCAGTCGTGGTGCGGCCCTTCGGCGGTCCGTCACTCCGAGGGGATTACCGACGCCGACTGGTGGACGATTCCCGGTGGTGACGGTTTCGTCAACCTGATCGACCCGACCGACGCGCGGATCATCTACACCTCG
>CADEGB010000135.1 GCA_902826755.1 uncultured Gemmatimonadota bacterium | reverse complement strand
GGTCGGATCGACGGGGCGGCCGCTTCGATCAAGGGCGCCTGCGGTCAGGTACATCACCGCGGCCAGGACGGCCGCCGGGACGGAAACCCCGATCAGCGCAATCGTCAGGTGATGACCGGGTGCCACGCCAACCACGCCGGCCGCCGCAACAAGCGCCCCGAGCCGCCCCTCGGACATCGCCGTCGAGAGGCTGCCAACGAGCGGCCAGGAGATGAAATCGCCGAGCAGGTGCATGGTGGTGAGCAGGATGGCGGCGGTTGTGCTGCGGCTCTGCGCCCCGACCTGCCCCATCGCGGCGGCCATCACGAGTCCGGTGGCAAAGTTGCCGAGGAGGGCCTCGACGAGCACCGCGCCGAACAGGATCGTCGGGGTCGTCGCCACCGAAATGACGGCGATCGGCAGCGCCACGGCCCCGATCGCGAACGCCGAAACCAGATAGTAGCCCCGGGCCGTTCGGCGGATCGCCCAGTCGCCGACGATGGCGCCCCCGAGCGGGCCCACGATGCCCGCGATGAAGACCATGACCCCGTAGGTGGCGTTGGCCGTGGCGATTGGAATGGCCTTGTCGCGCTGGAGAATGGTCGGGAGCCAGTACTCGACCGCGTTCTGGACGAAGACCTGCCCCGCAAAGCCGAGGGCCAGCGCGATCAACACGGGCTTGGCGCGAAACTCACCGAGCACCGCGCTGAGCGAAGGCGGCGGACCGGCCACCGCGCCGTCGAGCGTGCCGCGACCCGGCTCTCGCGACCGATAGAGCGCCGCCACCAGGAGGAGCCCCGGAAGCCCAACCAGGAAGCAGGCGACCCGCCACCCGAAATGGCCAGCGATGTATCCCGCGATCGCGACGCCGAGCGCGGCCCCGATCGGGGCCGCCGCATAGAAGATCGAAAGGGCGCGAGCCCGTCGGGTGGGAGGAAACAGATCCGAGATGATCCCAGGTGTGTTGGCCATGTAGGAGGCCTCGCCGATTCCAACCGCCGCCCGGGCCACCGCCAGTTGACCGATGTTCCCCACCAACCCCGACGCCGCGGTGGCCAGGCACCAGGCGGCGGCGGACGACGCCAGCAGCCGGGTGCGGCGGACCCGATCGCCCAGCCAGCCGAAGACCGGCGGCAGGAGCGCATAGGTCAGCAGGAAGGCACTCCCGACCAGGCCCATCTGCGCATCGGTGGCGCCGAGGTCGATCCGGATCGGTTCGAGGAGGCCGGTCACGGCCTGGCGGTCGATGTAGTTGAGCAGGTTGATCAGGCACAGCAGGACGTAGAGCCGTCCGGGCTCCCCGCGCACGAGGTCGCCCCAGCCACCCGATCGGGTCATTGGAGCCGGTACAGCGTCACGGCGTTGTCGCGAAGCGCCATCCGGGCAATCTCGAGGGCCCGTTCGCGGGTGACGTCGCCATCCTGCATCATCCCGCTCAGCGCGAGGGTCAACGCCTTCCGGCCCGCCGTGGCGCCGAGCCAGCCCCACTCTTCCCAGCCGACGGTGTCGCTGTCCGGGTAGGCATCCGAGCCAAAAAGGATCCGTTCGGGATAGGTGCTGAGCCAGTCGCGCAGGATCGTCGCCGCCATCGAGGGCGTGAGCTGGTTCCCGAGGAACGAAAAGTCGGCGTACACGTTCGGCTTGGCGAACAACGACAGGGTGTTCCTCGTGTGCGGCCAGCCCCCGTGGACGATCACGAACTTGGTGGCCCGCAGCCGGGGATCGTTGAGCGCCGACTCGAGCAGGATCGGGTTGCTGCCCGACGCCTCGAAATACCCCCCCGCCCCGTCCGACGAGTGAATGTGCACGGCCAGCCCCAGCCGCCCGGCCTCGATGGCGATGAACCGGAACAGGAAATCCTGGAGCGGCTTGTACACCGCCATCGTCGGTCGGCCGCCCGCCTGATACCGGGTGTAGACCGCTGCCGCCTGCGCCATCGTGGCGGGCGCGAAGTCGAGCGACCGGAGGTAGGCCGCTTCGTATTTGACGGCCACCGCGCTGCCTCGGGCCATCCGTTCCAACGTCGGGGTCACCACCCGGTCCAGATACCCCTGCAGCGTGGCCGGAATGGTCCCGACGCTGAGGTCCGCGAGATACCGCCGGAGGTTGCGGGCGGTCTTGGGATAGAGATCAGCCCGATCCGGCGTGGTCTCGAGGGCTTTGGTATCGAGTGGAAACAGGAGTGGATCGACGAAGGCCACCCATCGGAAGCGGTCGCCGGTCAGGCCGGGCCCTAACGCCATCCGGTTGGCGAGCTGGATGTCGATGCCGAGGCGGTCGAGCACCCAGGCGGGATAGCGGTCGCCCTGCTCGGCCTTGATCCGGGCCTTGGCGGCTCGCAGTTCCGCCAGGTGCGCGTCGGTTTTGTCCCGGTGCGGGTAGCCGAACATCTCCCGCCAGGCGTCGAACAGTTCGGGGTTGTCGGCCCGCAGCCGCACCGGAAAGGCGAACGGCGGGAACCCGTCGATCGGCAGCGCGTCGAAGTCTCGATCCGTGGGGTCGGTCGAGACCGGATGGGCGTGATTGTCGATGGCCCGGATGCCACGGATCGCGGAGGCCAGCGCGGAGTCGACGGCCTGGCCGAGCGCCGGCGCGGGAGCGAAAAGGAGCGTCACCACGAGTAACGTGCGTCTGGTCATTGGAACCGTTCGGATGACGGGGAAATGGAACGGGAGGTGGCGGCCGCGTCCGGCCGCGAGGCCTCGGCGCGGGCGGCGGCCCAGGCTTCGTGCCGGGCCTCGATCTGAGGCCAGAGGGGACCGATCAGCCCGGCGTCGAGGCCAAACGTGTCTTCGACGGTTCGTTCGAACGCCTGGCGGCCCGTCAGCACGACGTCCACCGGTCCATCGGCGGTCGTCGTTCGAAGCACGGCGCCTCGGAGGCTCACGATCGCGTCCGGCGTGAACCGTTCGCAGACGGTGGCGCGAACGAAGCTCGACTCGGGCGAGGTCTGCAGTTCATGGCAGCGCTCCGAGAAGTCGAGGAGCGCTCGGGGCTCCGTGGTGAAGTCGAACCCCGCGGCCCCGCCCCACGGCTGATTGTGGAACAGCCATCGGGACCCACGCCGCTCGAGCCGATACGGCAGCCCGAGCTGGGAAAAGGCGCCCTCAACGAGCGGGACGGGCTCGAGAAACCCGTCGCCGAACCCGGTGTCGGCCACCCAGGGCTGGTCGAGGTCGATCAGGAGAACGAGGTGATTGCCCTCGGCCCGGTCGCCTCGGGCGTCCCGGCCGACCGTGCCCGACACCATCCGGACGCGAAACCCGATCGCCTCGAGTGCCCAGGCCAGGAGGCCATTCATTTCATAACACCAGCCGCCGCGCCGGTCGGCCACCAGCTTGGCGTAGAACCGTTCGAGCTCGAGCCGGAGCGGTCGGCCGAGGTGGACGTCGAAGTTCTCGTAGGGGATGGCCAGCAGGTGCGCCCGGTGGATGGCCCGGAGGACCTCGACCGTCGGATCGACCCGCTCGCCATAGCCGATCCGCTCGAAATACCGGTCGAGCGTCGGGATCACTCCTCCCACTCGGCGTTGCCGTCGACGGCAATTTCCTGGCCGCTGATGTGCCGGGCCTCGTCGCTGGCAAGAAAGGCGCAGAGATCGGCGATTTCGGACATCTCGATCCAAGTCCGCATCGAGACGAAGCGAAGCGCCTCCTGCTCCAGCTGTTCGGGGGAGATGCCGCGATCGGCCGCGACCTTGGCGAGGACCCCCTTACCCCTGGCGTTGTTCATGAACCCGGGTAGCACGGTGTTGCAGCGGATGTTCCAGGGACCGAGTTCCCGGGCGGCGTTCTTGGTGAGCCCCATGACGGCCACCTTGCCCGCCACATAGGCGGTCCGCTTCGGCAACATGGTCCGGGCCGACGTGGTCGCCAGGTTGATGATGCAGCCGCTCCGTTGCCGTTTCAGGTGGGGGATCACGTTCTTCATCGTGTAGAACATCCCCGAAAGGTTGACCCGGAGACAGCGATCCCACTCATCGTAGTCGAGGTCTTCGATGAACCCGCGCGGCCCGGCGATGCCGTGATTGTTGATGAGGACGTCGACGCCGCCAAGGCCGTCCAGCGCCTCCGCCACCATGGCCTCGACCGCCCGATGATCGCCGACATCGGTGACGGTGGCCCCGACGCCCGGCAATGCCTGGCGGGCGGCCTCGATGGCCCGAGCATCGACGTCGCAGATGTGGACTCGATGCCCGTCCCGGAGAAACCGTTCCGCGATGGCGCGCCCGATGCCCGAAGCCGCCGCCGTCACGATCACACGCCGTGCCGTCATACCGTTCCCCCTTTCTACCATCGGAAACGCCCCGGGTCGAATGCCGGCAGCGACGGCGGCGGCGTCGCGCCGGTGATCAGATCCGCCATTGCCTCACCGGTCACCGGAGCCATCGTGATCCCGAGCATCGCGTGCCCGGTTGCAATCAGCAGGTTGTCGAACCGCGGGACCCGGCCCATCATCGGAAGCCCGTCCGGCGTGAGCGGCCGCATCCCGACCCACTCGGTTCCCACGCCCGCCGGCACCGGTTCCCGGAGGTAGCGGGCAACGCCCTTCCGGATCCCGACCATCCGGCGCTGATCGAAGCGTTCGTTCACCCCCGACAACTCCATCGTGCCGGCAAAGCGAACCCCGCCTTCGAACGGCGAGGAACCGATCCGAGCCTCACCGAGGTACACCGGCCGGGTCAGCCGGGGCCCGATTCCCGCCACGGTCAGGCTGTAGCCTTTGCCCGCCTGGACCGGCAAGGTCACGCCGAATTTCTCCACCACCTGACCGGACCAGGCACCGGCCGCCACCAACACGCCATCGGCCTCGATCGGGCCGGCGGTCGTTTCGAGCGCGGTCACCTTGGCGCCGGCGATCCGACCCCCGGTGACCGTCACGCCGGTCCGCACCTCGATCCCCATCGAGGCCAACTTGGCGGCGTAGCCGGCCGCCAACGACTCCGGCCGGACGTGGTATTCCTCGGGGACCAGGAAGCCGTGCGCGACCTCGTCGGTCAGGCCCGGCTCCAGTTTGCGGAGCTCCGGTCCGCTCAGGGGCGCGGGCACGCCGTACCCGTGCTCCCGGTAGTGCTCGAACTCGCTCCGGACTCCCTCCATGTACTTGCGGTCGAGGAAGGCGAACAGGAGCCCGTCGCGGTGCAACTCGAACGATACCCCGTCCCGAACCAGCGCGTCGAATCCGGCCAACGTCCCTCGGTTAAGCGATGCGACCGCGTGCAGCCCCTTGATGAAATCCTGGTGGTTGCAGTGACGCCAGAACCGCCAGAGCCACCGGGCAAGCCCGGGCGCCGCGGTCGGTGCGATGTAGAGAGGGCTGTCGCTCGACATCATCCACTTGAGCGAGGTCCAGGTCAGCCCTGGGGCCGGGATCGGCGCCGAGATTGACGGCGTAACCCACCCGGCGTTGCCCTTGGTGCAGGCATCGCCCGGGGTGCCCCGATCGATGACGACGACTTGACGGCCCCGGCGGGCCAGCGAATAGGCGCAGGCAAGGCCGATGGCCCCCGCGCCGACGACGACGATCCGTTTCATGAGGTCCTCAGCGCCCGAGGCGCCGGCCGAAGAAGTCGGCCGTGGCGCGATAGGCTTTGGTCCAGTTGGCGAAGGTCAGGAAGTCGTGAACATCGTCCGGGAACACCAGCTGCTCCACCTCGACCTTCCGCGTCCGAAGTTCGGCGATCAGGCGAACCGACTCGTTGAAATTGACGTTCCGGTCGTCGTCGCCATGAATCAGCAGTACGGGGGAGCGCCAGGTATCGACCCAGCGCAGGGGCGACGACTCGAACGCCAGCCGGGCCGCCGCCGGCGTCTCGAGCGGATTGTAGCTCGGCACGAAGTTCTGAATCCCCGAGTTCCAGTCGTGGACGCCATGGATGTCGACGCCGGCGGCGAAGAGGTCGGAACTCTTGGCCAACCCCATGGCCGTCAGGTACCCGCCGTACGAACCACCCCAGAGGCCGATCCGGGCCGGATCGACGTCCGGACGCCCCTTGAGATAGAGCCCGGCGCCGAGCACATCGTAGTACTCCGAGGCCCCGGTGGCCCCGTAGTCGAGCGCCTCGCGGAAATCGAGCCCGTAGCCGATCCCGCTCCGATAGTTGACCGAAAGCACCACGTACCCCAGGCTGGCCAGCCACTGGTTCATCGCGTAGGTGCCGTGGTAGTAGAACATGTAGTGGAAGCCGAGTAGCATCTGGCGACGCGACCCGCCATGGAAAAAGGCGATCGCCGGCCGCTTCTCACCGGGGCGGATCCCCGGCGGCAGGAACAGTTGCGCATGGATCGGGAGACCATCCGCGGCGGTGACCAGGACCGCCTGCGGCTCGACCAGGCGGTCCTTTGGAAAGTCGGCCGGCAGCGAAGCTGCCGCGAGCGACCGGACCTGCCCGTCGGACAGCAACGCCGCGTGCGACGGGAGACGGGCGTCGGACCGCAACAGCGCGATCCCTCGCCCGTCGGACATCGGGGCCGGCGCCCACTCGAGGCCGGTCCCGGTGGTCAGCGCGGTCACCGGCCCGCCGGCCACTGGCACTCGGGCCAGATGACGCCGATCGATGTCGCCGATGTTGGTGTTGTAGATCACCGCCGTCCGGTCGGCGCTGAGTGTCACGTACTCGACTTCGCCGTCACCGGGGGTGAGGAGCGTCGCGGCGCCGCCGCCCGCGGCAATCGAGTACAGATGGGTCCACCCGTCCTTTTCCCACGGGAACACCAGCCGATCCCCGGCGCCCCAGAGGAGCGCGGCGCCGGTCACCTCGCGGGGCACGCTGCCCCGCCCCGGATCCGCCACCCAGACCTGACGGGCCGCGCCGGTCGCCACGTCCGCCACCTGGATCGACCACGGCGCGAACTCCCGCATCGGGCCGAACAGCGGCGGACTGAAGCCCGCCGGGATCCGGACGAAGGCGATCCGCCGCCCGTCGGGCGCCCACGCCGGCGCCCCATCGCGGTCGTACGACGGCGCCAGCCAGTTGATCGATTTGGCGCCGAGGTCGTAGACGCCGATGAAGGCGTGATCGCCCCGGTTGCTGGCAAAGGCCAGCCGGCTCCCGTCCGGCGACCATGCCAGGTCCGAGGCGCCTCCGCGGGCCTTGAAGAGTTGGGCGGCCTGCCCGGGTCCGTTGACCGGCGCCGTGTAGACCTGCCCACCCCGACCGAAGGCCACCCAATCTCCCTTGGGCGACATGACCGGCCCACTCCCGACCCCGACCTTGGTGGGCGCTCCGCCAGCCACCGACACCCGCCAGACCGCCTGCTCCTGTCCGTTGGGGTCGCTGGTCGGATTGGGGATCTCGCCGCGGCGATTGGCCCCCCCACCCCGGACGTAGAACACCACCTTCCCATCCGGCGATACCACCACGTCTTCAATTTCCTGGCCGTCGTCCAACCGGTAGGCGGTCAATTCCCGGCCCCGGTACTCGGGCGCCGTGGCGATCCAGACGTTGCGGACGCCCTTGGTGTTATGAACCCAGGCGATCGTTGGTCCCCCCACGGCGAGCGCCTGGGCAAACGGCGCGCCGGTAACCTGCTCGATCGAGAAGCCGGACTGGGCGGCCACCGGAGCCGCGATCAGCGCGGTCAGCAGCGTCGGCCCGAACCATTTCGTCATTGCCTCACCTCGTTGCGGTTGCACTTCCGTCGTTCACGACGCACCTTCCAACTGCCTCCGCGGCGCCGTCCCGAACCATCAGCCCTCGAGTCCTGCCATGTCGACCGACACCCGCCGGCCCGGCGTCCTGATCGCCCTGCTGGCCCTGCTCAGCCTGGTCGGTTACGCGCTGCGCTCGAACATCACCATCGCCCAGGAATTCATGGCCCCGGAGCTCGGGCTGACGATGGCCGACATGGGCTCGATCAGCGCGTGGGGCTTTCAGTTGGCGTACGCCCTCTTCCAGTTGCCCGCCGGCTTCCTGGGAGACCGATTCGGCGCCCGGGTCATTCTCGGTCTCGCCGTCGTCGGCTGGGCCGCCGCGTCGTTCGCGTCGGGTCTGGCCGGGGTGGCGGGATCGGCGTTTCTGACCCTGTTCGCGGCCCGCGTCCTCCTCGGCATTTCCCAGGCTGCCACATACCCCGTCGGGTCGATGGCTATTTCCCACGCCATTCCCGCCGAACGGCGGACCACCGCCAATGCGATCTTCATCGCCTCGTCGATGCTCGGGTCGGCCCTGGCGCCACTGACCCTGGCGCCCTTGATGGCCCAGGCCGGATGGCGGTCCGTGTTCATCGCCAGCGGGGTCGTCGGGCTCATCGCCGCGGTGATCTGGTTCATCGTGGCTCCGGTCCACCGCCGCGGGCCCCACGCCATGCGGCCGCTCGGTGAGGAGATCCGCCTCGGCCTCCGGCTGCTGAAGAACCGCGACCTGCTCCTGCTCTCGCTGTCGTACCTGCTTCACTCCGCTGTGTTCTTCGTGTTCGTCTTCTGGTTCTTCCGGTATCTCACCGACGGCCGCGGTTTCGATCTCCTGGCCAGCGGCATCTGGGGCAGCGTCCCGTACTTTGCGGCCTTCCTCCTGGCGCCGCTTGGCGGGATCGCGGCGGACCGGTTGGCCCGGCGCCTGGCCCCGGGACGGGCGCGCCGCCGGGTGGCGATGGCCTGTCTGATCGCCGCTGCGACCCTGGTGGTCATCGGGGCCAATCTCCCCAACGCCTTCCTCGCCATCGCCGCGCTCTCACTGTCGGTGGCGTGCATCAGCGGCGCCGAAGGGTCCTTCTGGTCCACCGCCACCGCCATCGGCCATACCAATCCCGGCGCGGCGGGCGGCGTGCTCAACCTGATGGGCAACCTGGGCGGCGTCATCTCGATCTGGGCGGTGCCCCGGATGCGCGATCCCCTCGGCTGGACCGGCCTCCTGGGTGTCTGGGCCGCGGTCTCCGTCGTTGCCGCGCTGCTCTGGCTCCTGGTCCGGGTCGACCGGCCCGAACCGGGCCAGTCGCCGTCCACCCGGGCCGACGGCGTACCGCTCGCAGCCTAACGCGGGGCCGGCCTTCCGGCGCCTAACGCGGCGTGGTCTGCCGCGAAAAGCCGACGTTTCTCGTCCGCGCCTGACTGACCGAAAACCCGGTCACCACACCCTTCCGGTCCCGCTCGAACCGGAGCCGGGCTCCCCCGACGACGAACACATCCGGCGCCATCGGCGTCAGGGGCCGCCACGTGTCCCAGCGGGTCCGGGCCCGGAGCGTGTCGCCCCGGGCTTCGACCACGGCCCAGGTATCGAGTTCGTCGCTGCGATAACGCCCGGCATACCCGGCGGCCTGCGCCGCGGTGACCCGAGGTGGCTCACCCAGTCGGGGGGCCGGCGTGGCCATGCCGAATGGCTTGGCCAGCACGGTTGGACCAGCGGGTCCGGTGGAGAAAACGATGGGCGCCGGGGCCCCCGGCATCGTGAAGGTCGAGTCCGAGGTGCTCACCAGCGGCGTCTTCTGCCCGAACAGCGCCATCGTCAGCGCGGATCCCTCGCGCGCCATCGTGGCGACGATCCCCGGCATCACTTCGTACCGTCCGGCCCACCGATCGAGCCGGTCGGCGGCAACCGCCACCGATGCCGGCGCACTCCCACCCGCGGCCACCGGCGGGAAACGGCTCGCCAGGTACCGATCGGCCACCTGATGCGCCAACTGGTCGGGTGAGGCGGTGTAGTCGTTGCACAGCACGGCCACCGAAAAATGCTCGGTTGGAAACCGGATCAATTCGGCCCGGAATCCGATGAATGACCCCCCATGCTGAACCACGTCGAGCCCCCGGTACTTGGCCGGCATCAGACCAAAGGCGTATTGCTGGGGGCTGCCATCGGCGAGCGGTGCGTTGGGCGGGGTGGTCACCTGCCGGATCAGATCGGGCCCGCCTCGTCCCAGGCGGTTCCGATAGAAGTTGGCGTCCCACTTGAGCAGGTCTTCGATCGAGGTCAACAGCCCACCGTCGCCGACCAAGGCAAAGCTGGTCCGGACGATCTGGAATCGCCCCAGTCCGGCCGGTTGGTATCCCTCAGCCCGCCGCGGGACGATCCGGGTATTGTCGTCGTGAAACTGGGTGCTCGTCATACCGAGCGGCTCGAAGATCCGCGCGGCGGCGTAGTCGCGGAGCGACTTCCCGCTGGCCCGTCGGACGATTTCCGACAGGAGCAGATAGCCCGAGTTCGAATACGAGTACTGGCTCCCCGGCTCGAAATCGAGGGCCCGTTGCCGGGCAATCAAATCGAGGGCTACCTCCTGCGGGATCTCGTCGGCGATACCCCGGCCCGACAGCGCCCAGAGGCCGAGGTAGTCGCGAATGCCGCTGGTGTGGTGCACCAGATTGGCGATGGTGACCCGGTCGGCATACGCCGGCAGCTCGGGAATCCATTTCCGGACCGGGTCCGTCAGCCCGATCTTCCCCTCCTCGGCCAGGAGCGCGATGCTCATGGCCGCGAACTGCTTCGAGGTCGAGGCGATGTAGAACACGGTGCTCGGCCCGATCGGGATGCCCTGATTCAGGTCGGCCATCCCGTAGCCCTTCGCGTAGACGACCTTGCCGTCCTTGTAGAT
>CADEGB010000134.1 GCA_902826755.1 uncultured Gemmatimonadota bacterium | reverse complement strand
TACACCGGCACCGGGAATTACGACCGCTGCCTCCAGGCGGTCCGGCTCGGGGCCGTCGGCTTCATCGACAAGTCGGAGCCGATGGAACGCGTGGCGCTGGAGGTGGCCAACGCGGTCGAGCGCCACCGCCTTCGCCGCGAGGTGGCGGCCCTCGAAACCCGGCTGGCGGAGTCCTCGCTGCTCGGCGGGAGCCCCGCCATGACGAGGCTTCGCGAAGCGATCAGTCGGGTGGCGCCGGTGCCGAGTCCGGTGCTGGTGTTGGGAGAAAGCGGAACCGGGAAGGAACTCGTGGCCCGCGAGCTTCATCGGCGCGGTGGCCATCCGATGGGGCCGTTCATCGCCATCAACTGCGGCGCGCTCCCGGACGCGTTGGTCGAGAGCGAGCTCTTCGGTCACGAGAAGGGGGCGTTCACCGGCGCGGTGGGCAACCGGAAAGGTGCGTTCGAAGCGGCCGACGGGGGCACCCTCTTCCTCGATGAGATCGGCGAACTGCCTCTGGCGGCCCAGGCAACCCTGCTTCGGGTGCTCGAGCAGCGGGAGGTGACCCGGGTCGGCGCGACCCGTCCGATGCCGGTGGCCGTCCGGGTGGTGGCCGCAACCAATCGTGATCTCGCCGCGATGGTGGCGGAGGGCACCTTCCGCGAGGACCTCTTGTTTCGTCTCAATGTCCACGAGATCACGGTCCCCCCACTCCGGGACCGGCCCGAGGACATTGCCATGCTGGCCGAGCGATTCCTCGATCAGGTCTGTCGCCGATTCGGGGTGCTTCCCAAGCGGCTGGCCGGCGAGGCGCGGGAGCGCCTGGTCCGTTCCGAGTGGCGGCGCAACAACGTGCGGAAGTTGCGGAACATAATAGAACGGGCTGTGGTGATCGTCGATGGCGAGGTGATCCGCGTCGAACACCTCCCGCCGGAACTCGGCGCCGCCGGATCGGCCGCCCCCGTCGCCGGCCTTTCCTTTCAGGAGCAGAAGACCAGGGCCGAGCGCGCCATCGTGCTGGCGGCCCTGGAGCGACACGACTGGCACGTGACGCGGACCGCCGAGGCCCTGGGCCTGGCGGACCATGCCAGCCTCCTCAAGATCATGCGGCGGCTGGAAATTCGGCGCGCCTGAACCTCTTCGGGGTGTCCGGCCGGACCCGCCCGACCTCACCAAATAGTGGCCGCTTGGACACGAGCGTGCCGTTGGAACACCGACCGGTCCAGGCCTAACCGCTGTCTGGATAGGTGGTTGTGACCTCCGACGTGGCGTGTGGTCCGGTGGCGACCGGCTTGCGATATGGGCGGACGACCGCTCGATCACGGCGCTGGTCCCGCCACCACCTCTGGAGGCACACATGTCCGTCCGCCGGTCGTTCCCTCGTCGCCCCGTCCTCACCGCCAGCCTGCCGCTGGCACTGCTGCTGGTGTCCGCCTGCGATCCGCCCCGTCGAAAGGGCGGGGAGGAGACGAAGGCGCCGGTGGCCGCGCCGGAACCCGCGGCCACGGTCATCCCGGCCGGTGGGCTCTCGCCCCGGACCACTCCGGTCGAGGCCGTTCCGACCCTGGCTGGAACCGGTGAGGACGCGTTCCGGGCCGGGCGCTTCAAGGAAGCCAAGATCCTCCTGACCAACGAGCTGGCAACCGGGCCCGACGATGCCGGCCGATTCCACCTGCTCGGCCTTGCCGCCTGGAAGAGTGGCGACCTCCGCGCCGCGACCAAGGCGTTCGAGCGGGCAAGCGCGCTCGATCCACTGAACGGCCGGAGCCATGTCAACGCCGCTCGGGTGCTGCTTGACCTTGGCCGGGATCAGGAGGCGCTCGAACGGGTTGGCCGGGCCCTGGCGCTCGATTCAGTCTCGGTCGACGCGATCCGCGTTCAGGCGCGGGCCCAGGCCAAGCTCGGCCGCGTCGACGAGGCCGTGGCCAGCTACCGGCGGGCCTTGATGCTCGACGACCAGGACGCCTGGACGCTCAACAACCTGGGGATGCTGTACCTCGAACTCGGCGACCCCGACGCGGCGCTCGGCCCCCTGGCGCGCGCCGTGCAGCTCCGGCCCGAGGCGCCCGTGTTCCAGAACAACCTCGGCATCGCGCTCGAGCAGGATGGGTATCCCTTGGCGGCTCGGCGGGCGTTCGAGGCGGCGGTGCGGGCCGACAGCGGGTACGCCAAGGCGGTGGCCAACCTCCAGCGGATCAGCGCGGTCGTGACGGATTCGACCCAAGAGGGGCCGCTCAGCCTGGCCAAGGTGGCCGATCTGTTCCGGCTCGAGATCGGGATGTGGCGGGATTCGGCGGTGATGCCGGTGGCGGTGAAGCCGGTGGCGGTGGATTCGGTGGCTCCGATCCGGCCCGATTCGGTGCCGCCGGGTGCCTGAAGCGGGGCGCGAAGTGATGGGGTCCCGGGGGCCGGCGTGAGTCGGCCCTCGGGCGTTGTGCCTGCCTAACGTCGCCACTCGCGGATCACCCGCGCGGTCCGGATCCGGTCGAGCCGGGGAAAGTGGCGATCGAGGTAGCTGTTGCCCGCCACCCGGATCGAGTCCTGCGAGGGGCCCGGCTTCCGGTCCTGGCGGGTCCCGCCGTACTCGAAGGTGAACGAATCCGCGGCGGCCATCCCCTCGAGGACTTCGCCGACGGGTGGGAAGCCGAACGTGGAGGTGGTGTCGAGCCGTGGATTGTCGACCAGGTTCAGGTAGAGTTGCACCGAGCGGGTGTTTGGCCCGCCCCGGGCAAACGCGATCCGGCCCCGGGTGTTGGAGACCTGGACCGGTTCGTCCGGGAGGCTCCGCCCCTCCCAGGCGGCGTTGACCTGGGGATTGCCCGACAGCCCCCACTGGGCCACGAACCCCCCGACCACCCGAAAGAAGCGCGCCTCGTCGTAGTACCGGTGCTTGACCAGGTAGTACACCCGATCGGACCCGAGGGGCGACCACGGCCGGCGGACCCGGACGACCAGGGGCCCACGGCTCGATTCGAGGCGGACATCGAAGCTGTCGGGTCCGATTCGGGCCAGTCGTTCGGGGCGAGGCGTCAGGAGTGGATGGCCGCCAGCGCATCCGGCGATGGCGGCCACGGTGACCAACGAGGTGAGGCGCAGGGCTCGGCGCATGGTCGGACTCGGAACGGGACGGTGGTCAAAGTAACGGGGCCGGGCCCGGCGGATGGCGGTTCAGGACGGTCCGCTGTACCATCCAAGACCACCGCTGGACCGAGCGAGCCGAATGCGTCCGATCGCCGCGATTCTCCTCTGCCTCCTCGTCGGACCGACGACCACCGCGTCCGCCCAGCGGACCCAGGAGTTCGCATCCCTGGTGGCTCGGCTCTCGGAACCCGACGGGGCTTTCCACAGCGACAACCTCGTCTCGAACGAAACCTCGTACCTCCACGTGTTCAGCGCCTTCCGCGAACTCGGCGTCAAAGGCGGAGCGTATCTTGGCGTCGGCCCCGAGCAGGGGTTTTCGTATCTGGCGGAGATCGAACCGGAAATCGCCTTCATCGTCGACATTCGGCGTGATAACCTGCTCCTGCATTTGCTTCTGAAGGCGATGTTCGCGTCGGCTCGCAATCGGCTCGAGTATCTCTGCCTCCTCTACGGGCGGCCGGTGCCGGCGGACCTGCCGATGTGGACCGATCTGCCCCTCGAGTCGCTGCTCGAATACCTCGACGCCCGGCCAGTCGACTCGCTGGAGCACGACACGAATCACCGGCGCCTGATGACGTTGGTCGAGGCGTTCGGGGTGCCGCTCGGCGACACCGATCGCGGCACGCTCCGGCGCTTTCACGACGAGTTCGCGCGGGCGGGCCTCGACATCCAGTACACCACCCAGGCCGGCCGGATGTGGCGCGCCATGCCGACCAACCGGGAGTTGTACCTGGCCACCGACCTCGACGGGGTTCAGGGCAGCTATCTCGCCTCGGAGGATCGGTGGCGCCGGGTCCGGGACCTTCAGCGCCGTGATCGGGTGGTGCCGGTAACCGGCGACCTGGCCGGCCCGAAGGCGGTCCGAGCCATCGCCCAATACCTGGTCGAGACCGATCGCAAAGTGTCAGCCTTCTACCTCTCCAACGTCGAGCAGTACCTGTTCCGGAACGATGTCTTTCCGGCGTTCGTGGCCAACGTGCGCGCCTTGCCGGCGGGCCCGTCGAGTGTCCTGGTCCGGAGCCTGGTCGGGGGCGGCCGTTGGGGGGCGGGCTCGAGCGGGACCGGCCTGGTGAGCCGGCAGCGGGCCCAGACCTTCCGCCGGTTCCGGGAAATGACCGCCCAGCCCGACAGTGTGAGCTATCGGGAACTGGTGGCGGACGCGGTCGAACTCCGGCTTCGGGCGGCCCCGCCGGCCAATCGTTAGGCGTCCCTCGGCCGGCGGGGTCGGAGCCACCCCCGGGTTATCTTCCGCCATGGCGTTTTCGTCCCCGCTCGATCCGATTCTCCGTCCCCGGTCGATCGCCGTCGTCGGCGCGTCCCGAACCCCGGGGACCATCGCGCATGAACTGGTGGCCAGTCTGGTCCGCTGCGGTTTCGTCGGCCCGGTGTTTCCGGTCAATCCGAATGCGGCCTCGGTCTGTGCCATCAAGGCCTATCCCACGATCGGGGCGGTGCCGGATCCGGTGGATCAGGCGGTGATCGTGGTGCCGAAAGAACGGGTCCAGGCCGTCGTCGAGGAATGCGCCGACCACGGCGTCAAGGGCCTGGTCGTGATCTCCGCGGGGTTTAAGGAGATCGGAGGCGAAGGGATCGAGCGGGAACGCCGGCTGACGGCCTTCGTGCGAGAGCGCGGGATCCGGATGGTCGGCCCCAACTGCATGGGCGTGCTCAACGCCGACCCGGCCGTGTCGATGAACGGCACGTTCTACCCCAACCTGCCGCCCTTCGGGCGGGCGGCGTTCGTCTCGCAATCGGGCGCGATGGGCCTCTCGGTGCTCGACTACGCCCGGGAATATGGGATCGGAATCGCCCAGTTCGTCTCGGTGGGCAACAAGCCGGACGTGAGCGGGAATGACCTGCTCGAGGCCTGGGAACACGATCCCGGCATCGATGCGATCCTCATGTACGTGGAGAGCTTCGGAAATCCCCGCCGATTTCTCGAGATCGCCTCCCGGATCACCCGGCGGAAACCCATCATCGTGGTCAAGTCGGGGCGGTCGCGCGCCGGCGCCCGGGCGGCCTCATCGCACACCGGGGCGCTCGCCGCGAGTGACACGGCCGTCGACGCGATGCTCACCCAGGCGGGCGTGCTCCGAGCCGGGAGCGTCGGCGAACTCTTCGACCTGGCCATGGCGTTCTCCGGGCAATCGCTGCCCCGATCGCGACGGACCGCGGTGTTGACCAACGCCGGCGGTCCCGGCATTCTGGCCGCCGACGCGCTCGAGCGCCACGAGGTGGCGATTCCCGAATTGTCTCCGGCAACCGTCGAACGGCTCCGCCCCCTGTTCCCGGAATACGCCTCGATCCGCAATCCACTCGACATGATCGCCTCGGCCACGCCCCCGGGGTATCGGACCGCGCTGACGGCGTTGCTCGAGGACCCGGCCGTCGATTCGGCCGTGGCGATCTTCGTTCCGCCTCTCGGCGTCAGTCAGGGCGATGTGTCGGAGGCCATTGCCGCGGCGGCGGTGTCCCGGCCGGACAAGCCGGTGCTGGCAGTCCTGATGGGGCATGAGTGGATTCCCGCCGGCAAGGCGGGGCTCACCGAGGCGCGGATCCCGGCGTACATCTTTCCCGAGTCGGCCGCCCGGGCTTTGGCCGCGATGTGCCGCCAGCGGGAATGGAGCGAAAAGGCCGTCCCGGTGTTCGAGACCCTGCCGGTCGATCGCCCGGCGGCCGAGCGGATCGTCGCCGAAGCCCTCGCGGCCGGCACGCGGAAGTTGCCGGAGGCCGCCGCGTTGGCGCTGCTCGCGGCGTACGGGATCCCGGTGGCTCGAGCCCGGCTGGCCCGGACGCCAGAAGCCGCGGCGGCGATCGCCGCGGAGCTCGGTGGTCCGGTGGCGCTCAAGATCGTGGCCCCGACGATCATCCATAAGAGCGACGTTGGTGGGGTTGTGCTTGGCGTGCCGCCGGAAGCGGTGGCCGAGGGTGCCAGCCGGATGATCGCCACGGTGAAAGAGCGGGTGCCTGGCGCGGCGATTGCCGGGGTCCTGGTGCAGGAGATGCTACCGACCGGGCGGGAGACGATCGTCGGGGGAACCCGCGACCCTTCGTTTGGTCCAATGGTGATGTTCGGCCTCGGCGGCATCTTCGTCGAGGTCCTGAGCGACGTGGTCTTCCGGATGGCGCCGATTGCCCGGGCCCAGGCAGCGGACATGGTGACGGGTTTGCGGGGGGCCAAACTGCTGACGGGGGTTCGCGGCCATCCGCCCGTCGACCAGCGCGCCCTCGAAGACGTGTTGCTCCGGGTGTCGCAGCTCCTGGTCGACTTCCCGGCCATCGCCGAACTCGACCTGAACCCGCTCATGGCGTACCCGGAACGGGCGGTGGCGGCGGACGCGCGGGTCGTGCTGCCAGGACCCGGAGAGGACTCGAAGTGACCCGCCACTGGATCAGGCTGATCGGGTCATGGCTCGTCCTGACCATGACGGGCTGCGGTCCCTCCGCCGGCGCCACGGCGGCCGCCCCGATCGTCGCGGCGCGCGCTCCCGGAGACACCATTCCCGGTACCGCCTGGACCGAGGAAGATTGGCAGATCTTCGCGTCGCGGATTCGGTGGGCGGCGGAGCAGGGGCTCGACCGCGCGCCAATGGGCGACGCGATCGCCCGGATGGGAGTGACGTTCGTCGGGGCCACTTACCGGCCGGCCACCCTCGAAGTCCCGGGGCCGGAGCGTCTGGTCATCAATCTCCGAGAACTCGATTGCGTCACCTTCGTCGAGAACGTGTTGGCACTGACCTGGTTTGCCCGGCGGGATGGCGTGGCCGCCCTCACGGACGCCCCGGCGGCGCGGGCCCGATACGAGAGTTACCTCCGGGAACTGCGGTACCGGGACGGACGGCTCGCCGGGTATCCGTCGCGTCTTCACTATTTCTCGGAATGGCTCGCGGACAACGAACGGCGGGGCGCCGTCCGGCAAGTGAGCCGGGACCTGGGCGGGGTGCTGGACCGGGAGCCGATCACCTTCATGTCGACCCACCCGCAGGCCTATCGGCAACTCGCCGACTCGACCTCCCGTCGTGCCGTCGAACAGGTCGAGGCGGCGCTCAACGGAGGGCCGGGCCGCTGGTTTCTGCCCGAGACCGCCATCGCGGCGGCCGCGGCCAACATCCGGGATGGTGACGTGATCGCCGCCACGTCGACGGTGGCCGGACTCGACGTGGCCCATACCGGCTTGGCGCTGTGGCGGAACGGCCGGCTCCACCTCCTCCATGCGCCCCTGGTGGGCAAGAGTGTCGAGATTTCCGAGGTCCCGTTGGCGGATCGGATCGTGGCGATCAGAGGTCAGGACGGGATCATGGTGGCCCGCCCGCTCGACCGGCCGTAGCGGTCGGGCGCGGCTCCCCGCAACGGGGGCACGGGGCGGAAACCTTTGGGGGCCTGCCTAACGTCCCGCCGGAACCGGCGGATTCTCGGTGGTCGCGTCGTTGGCGATGCCCCAATACGACACTTGGTCGCCGGCGATGGCCACGTACTGGAGGAAGCGGGCCACCGTGTGGACCTGCTGGGTGCTGAGGTGCCCGGCCGCCGCGGCGGGCGGGCCGGCCCCGCGCCCGAACCAACTGCGGATCAAGACGCTCTCGGGCTCGGTCGGGAGCGCCCTGACATTCGCGACGAAGGCCGGGAAGGTGCCCCCCCGGAACAGATACGACTCCACGTTCGAGAGATAGAACGCCGAGACCGTGCGGCCCGTTTCGCCGAGGTACGTGCCGATTTCCCGGAGGGCTTTCGGGCCCGCCAGGTCGCCGACGACCGGGACGATGAGATCCGCCCGTTCCATGGCCCGGACGATCCGCCATCGATCCTCCGTGGCGAGGTAGCTGACCCGTTGCCCCTCCAGGTCGGTGGCGAGGTAGATGTCGCGAATCGACGGGAACCACGGTCGGAAGGAGCGACCCCGGTTGGTGTAGCGAAGTTCGAGACCGGTGGCGGCGAACTCATCGTGAAACCGGCGGATGGTGGCCCGATCATCGCTCGACAGGGGGACTCCGAACGAGGTGACCCGCGCCATCAAGGCGCGATGGGTTCGCTCGTGGAGAGGCGGATTGAACGGGGTGGTGTCGATCCACTGGAGGAGGTCGGCGAGGGGCCGGTCGGTCCAGGTGTGGAGATCGGGGGGAGCCGGCCGCCCGAACAGGAGGCAGAGGTACTCGAGTCGGTTGGCCGCGCTCGAGAACATCGCCTTGAGGAGCAGATGCAGGAGGAGATTGTCCCGCCGGATGTCCACGATGAACGCGATCTCCGGTCGAATCTCGGCAATGTAGGAGAACCCCTGCTCCGGTCCGACGCCGACGTACGCACCGCCCGCGATCCGGCGGGCCCGGAGGGTACTCACGGCGTGAAGGTACGAGGTCTCGTTCGAGACCAGGTTGTCGCTCGGGAAGAACCCGGGACCCTCCGAGAACCGGGCCACGAGCGCCGGGAAGTCCGGCTGGTCCAGGGGCCGGATTGGCGGCCCGTGGACCGTAAAGGAAACCGCGAGGATCGCGAGTGACTGGCGGAGCCGGGCCAGGAACGGAAGGGGGCGACTCGGGAGGGTCGTCACGGTTTGATAATATACGGCGGGGACGACGTCGGGGCTTTTTCGACAAGGGGAACTACATGCGCGCAGCGGTGGTCCTGGCGATGCTGGGAGCGGGGGTCGCGACGGCCGTTGACGGGCAGACCTGGAGCCCCTGCCTGGAGAACGGACCCCGGGCCCGCTGTGCCACGATCGAAGTGCCCGAGGATCGAACCCGTCCCGACGGGCGCCGGATCGGTCTGGCGGTGGCCGTCCTCGAGGCCGCCAGGCCTGGGGGCCGGGAGCCGGTCGTCTTTTTCGGGGGTGGGCCGGGCGGGGGGAGCATCGAGCTGGCGGAGTTAGCCAACGGGCCGTATGCGGAGGTACGGAAAACGCGCGACGTGCTGCTGGTCGACCAGCGGGGCACCGGCGGCAGCAACGGACTTCTCTGCCGAATCGACCTGAGCGCGCGGCCGGCCCTCGCGTTCGGCCATCTGTTCAATCCGGAGGTCTTCCGGCGCTGTCGCGATTCCCTCGCCACCCACGCGGATCTCCGCTTCTATGGGACCGAACGAGCGGTGGAGGACCTCGAAGATCTCCGGGTCCGACTGGGTTACGACCGTCTGGTGCTGTGGGGCGGGTCGTACGGAACCCGGATGGCGCAGGCGTACCTGCGGCGTCACCCCGACCGGGTCGCGGCCGTGGTGCTCGACGGGGTGGTGCCGTTCGATTTCCGGGCTCCGTCCGGGTATGCCCGGAGCCTTCAGGACGCGCTCGATCGGGTCGTCGACGATTGCCTCCGCGCACCCCGATGCCGCGGGTCATTTCCCGATCCGGCTCAGGACTTCGACCAGATCGTCGAGCGGTTGCGGCGGGGGCCGGTCGCCGCGCGGATCAGGATGGGGCAGGGTCGCGAGGCTGACGTTCAGTTGAGCTTGGGCGACTTCGGCTATGCCGTACGGGGACTCCTCTATTCGGCCGCCAACGCCCGGGAGCTGCCGGCCCAGCTCCACGAGGCGGCGACCTCCGGCCGGTTGGACGTTTTTGCCCAGAAGTACTGGCAGCGGGCGGCGGAGTTCGATGCCTTTGCGGACGGCCTTCACCTCACGGTGTTCTGTTCGGAGGACGTGCCGCTCATTCCGGAGGGGCAGGTCGATTCGCTGACCTCCGGCGCATTCATCGGCCGGTACCTGATCGACGAATACCGGACCGCGTGCGACGGGTGGCCGATCGGTGAGCGGCCGGCAGACTTCGAGCAACCCATGACGGCCCCGGCGCCGGTCCTCCTCCTCTCCGGCTGGTTCGATCCGGTAACCCCGTCCCGAACTGGCGAGGCCGTCGCTCGACTCCTTCCGAACAGCCGTCATCTGGTGGTCCGGGACGAAGCCCATGGGGCGGGCTTCCGGTGCGCCCGTCGGGCCGTGCTGCATGTTCTGGTGAAAGCCACCCTGGAGGGCCTGCCAGGGGTCTGCCGAGGGGTGATGGGCCTGTGGGATTGACCGGGTTTCGGCTGGTCTTCCGTCCAGGGCCGCATCGGGTTTTCTTTTCGAGATGATGATGGCCAACCGCTTCCGCCGGTACTATCGCTACGCGCCCCCAACCCGGGACGCGGCCGGAGGCGTTGTCGTCTGATCCATCGCTGACGCAACCTGATTCGGTTCATTCGCGGCCCGTGCATGCACGGGCCGCTCTTTTTGTTGCTTGTTAACCATGGTGACGCAAATGATTGCAGATCAACCGAGTACGGTGACTGGATCTCATGATTCCGTTCGTCAAAAGTGGAAAATTTACCGAACAGAGGAGCACCTCGTCTGGGAACTGCTCTTCAGGCGTCGGTTGGAGGTACTCCCGGCCCAGGCGAGCCGGGTCTTCCGCGCTGGCCTCGACGCCATCGGGCTCGAGGCCC
>CADEGB010000133.1 GCA_902826755.1 uncultured Gemmatimonadota bacterium | reverse complement strand
CGAGTTCGACCCGGTCGAGGAAACGCCCCGCGGTCGCGCGCTGATCGCGATCAAGGAACTGGAGTTCGACCGGGAGACGGGCAAGATCGCCGACGACGACTACCGCGAGTTGAAGGAGCGACTGTCCCTCGAGGCGATGCGGGTTCTCGATCAGACCGACCCGGGAGCGACCGGCGCCGCGGTCAGCGAGATCTCAGTCGCCGGCTTTCGCTCCCTCACCTGCCCCACCTGCGGGCCCCGGCCGGAACCAGACGCCATCTACTGCTCCAACTGCGGTCGCCGGGTCCCCGCGGCCGCGGCATAGCTACCCCTGCCCGAAGCGGGCCCGGACCCGGGCCCAGATCCCGTCCAAGCCACGCTTGAACGCGGGGTCGGCCAGGACCTTGTCGAACAAGCCACAGTCAAACAGGCGCGGATCGAACGCTCGCGGTGAGGCGTCGAACGCCCGCCCGAGCCAGGTCAGCGACTCCGCCGTGTTGCCCAGATCCGCGAAGTAGGCCCCGATGAACCCCATGGTGTAGATCCCAATGGGCTCCCGCGCCGATCTCGCCGTCAGGCTGTCGATGATCGCGGCCGCCCCAGCCGCATCGCCGGAGCGGCGGAGACAGATCGCCGTTACCGGCTCGCCCAACCCAGCCAAGCGAAGGCCGACACACTTCTCCGGATTCCCGCCGAGCAGATGCGCCAGACCCTCGATGACCGCCCAGCCGGGAAAGGTGGGGTCCCGGGTGGTGGCCAATCGGGCCTCGCGGGCGGCTCGCTCGTATTGGCGGGCCCCCAGGGCCGTAAGCGCCAGGCCGCCCCCGACGGTCGTTGCGTTGAGCGGGTCGAGCGCCGCGGCCACTTCCGACTCCGCCAGCGCTTCGCGATAGCGACCGACCCGGGCCAGCGCGATGGCCCGCGCGCCCCGCACGTTGCCGGACCCCGGAGCCAACGCCGCCGCCCGATCGAGGTCCGCCAGGCCAGCGGCCGCCGGCATTCCGATCTCCAGGCGCGCGCTGCCGCGGGCCGACCAGCCCAGCGCCAAATTGGGATCGAGCCGCACCGCCCGTTCCGCCCACCGCAGCGCCTCCCCCATGGTCCGATACGGATCGCGCCGAGTCCCGAAGCCAAGGTTGACGTAGTACGCCAGCGCCTCCGACAGCTCCGCCGCCGCCTGGGCATAGCTGGAGTCGTGCTCCAACGCCCGCTCGAACGCCAGAATGGCCTGGTCGGCCGTCGCTTCGTCTCCCCGATTCCGCAACTCGAGGCCCCTCGCCCTGGCCTCGACCGCCTCCGGATTGCGGGACCCCGAGTCCGCCGCCATGATGGCCAGCCCGCGGACCCGACCGGCCAGCGCCTCGACCGCTTTGCGGGCGATGTCCTGCCGGATCATCAGCACGTCCCGCAACGGCATCCGGAACGACTCGCCCCAGAGATTGACGTCGCCGGCGGCGTCGATCAGCTGGAGCGTGACCCCAACCTCCCGCCCGCTTCGGATGACGGATCCCTCGAGCAGGAACCTGATCCCCAGCGAATCGGCAGCCTGACGGGCGGTCCAACCCTTGACGGCCACCGCCTCCATCGTCGTTCGGGAGATCACTTTGAGTTGGCGGATCTTCGAGAGCTGCGCCGAAATCTCCTCGGTGATCCCCGCGGACAACATCCGGGCCGCCGAGTCGTCGCCGATCGGATCGAGCGGCTTGACGCCGATCGACGCGAGATACCCGGCTGGCTCGACCGGTGCCTCCAGCGGCGTGCCGGGCGGCGGCGCCTTGGGACCGGTGCCATTGATGGCCAGCGCGCCGATCACGACGGCACCGATGGCTCCGCTCGCCACCAGCAGGCGCTTCAGGGGCGCCGGCGTCGAACCGTACGACTCCCCCACCGGCGGAACGGTGAGCGGCGTGATCGCCCGGCGCGCGCCGGTCGGGGTGGCGCGCTCGAGGGTCTCCACCGCTTCGACCAGCCCGAGCGCCTCGGCGAATTCCGCCGCGGTCTGGAACCGGTCCGACGGCTCTTTGGCCAAGGCCCGATTGAGGATTTCGTCGAGCTGATGCGGAGCCGCTGAACGGCAGGTGGACACCGGCGGTGGCGCCTCGGTGAGGTGCATCTGGAGGACCTTGCTCACCGTCTGGGCCACGAACGGCGGCCGCCCGGCCAGCATTTCGAACAGGACGCACCCCAGTGAGTAGATGTCGCTCCGAGGATCGATCTCCGAACGGCCGGCCGCCTGTTCCGGGCTCATGTACGCCGGTGTGCCGAGGGGCAGGCCGGCTGCGGTAATCGTCTGCTGTCCGCTATCGCGGATGGCCCGGGCGATCCCGAAGTCCGCCAGCATCGCCTGGCCGGCTGAAAGCAGGATGTTCTCCGGCTTGATGTCGCGGTGGATCACGCCCCGCTCGTGGGCGTACTGGAGGGCAATGGCCACCTGCCGGGTGACCTGGATGGCCTGTTCGATGTTGCACTGTCGCTCCCAGAGCAGCCGGTCCCGGAGCGATTCGCCTTCGACGTGAGGCATCACGTAGTACACCAGGCCGTCGCGAGCCCCGGAGTCGATCAGCGTCAGGATGTGCGGGTGCTGCAGGCGGGCCACGATCTGGATCTCGCGAAGGAACCGCTCCGCGGTGGCCGGCGTCGTGAGTTCGGGCTGGAGCAACTTGATCGCCACCGCCCGATCGTGCCGGAGGTCCCGAGCCAGATAGACGGTGGCCATCCCCCCGCGGCCGAGCTCGCGCTCGATGGTGTACTGCCCCGCGAGGAGCGACTGGAACCGGCGAACCAGCGAATCAGACCCGGACACGGCGTGTCGTCGACCTCAGGTTTCGACCAGCAGCCGCTCGTGGACGTGCGGCGCCGACCCCGCGGAGCGCACCCGGCGATAGCGGCCATCGCCGTCGAGATCCCAGGCCCCTTCCTCCGCCAGCAGCCGGTCGAGGATCCCGCCGAGCCGGGCCTTGAGGTCCCGGCGGTTGACCGGTGTCAGGACCTCTACCCGGCGCCGGAGGTTCCGGGGCCTGAGATCCGCCGACCCAATAAGATACTCGTCGAGCCCGCCGTTCTCGAAATGGAAGATCCGCTGGTGCTCGAGGAACCGGCCGAGGACGCTGCGGACCCTGATTCGCTCGGAGAGGCCCGGAACCCCGGGGCGGATGGCGCAGAGGCCCCGCACCACCAGGTCGATCGTGACCCCGGCCGTCGAAGCCCGGTACAACGCCCCGATGATCTCCGGGTCCTCGAGTCCGTTGACCTGCATCCGGATCCCCGCTGACCGCCCGGCTCGGGCATGCTCGATCTCCCGGTCGATCCGGCCGAGCAGACCGGGCAGCGTCCCCTGCGGCGAGATCAGGAGCCGACGGGTTTGGCCCGATGGCGCCTGGGTCGAGCCGGTCAGCTGATTGAAGAGATCGACCAGGTCGGCGGTGATCTCAGGATCGGCGGTGAACAATCCGAGATCGGTGTAGAACCGGGCGGTCGCGGCGTTGTAGTTGCCCGTGGCGACATGGGCGTAGCGACGGATCCCAGCCTCGGACTGCCGGACGATCAAGGTCACCTTGGCGTGCGTCTTGAGCCCGACGATCCCGTAGACCACCTGGGCGCCGGCCTCCTCCAGCCGTTTGACCCACCGAGCGTTCCGTGACTCGTCGAACCGCGCCTTGAGTTCCACGAACGCCGCCACCTCCTTGCCTCCCTCGGCCGCGGCCACCAGCGCGTCGACCACCGGCGACGCTTCGCCGACCCGGTAGAGGGTTGTCTTGATGGCGACCACCTCCGGATCCCGAGCGGCCTCCTCGACGAACCGGCCGACCGACCGATTGAAATCCTCGAAGGGGTGATGGACCAGGCGATCCCCTTCGTCGATCTGTGCGAAGAGCGGCCGGTCGGCTGGAAACGGGTCGCGGGGCACGAACGAGGGATACTGATCGGACTCCGGCAACCGGGCGGCAAGGTCGCGAAGGCAGGTCAGGTCCAGCCAGCCGTCCACCGAAAACAGATCGGCCCCGCCGAACGCCAGGGAGCCCGCCCGGCGCTCGAACCGGAGTTCCCGTTGCAGGAGGTCTCGGACCAAGGGCGGCGTCTCGCGCTCGACCTCGATCCGGACCGGGGCGTTGAGGGAACGACGACGGACCTCTTCCTCGATGGCCTGCAACAGATCGCCAGCGTCTTCCTCATTGACGTCGAGTTCCGCGCCACGGGTGATTCGGAAGAGCCAGGCCTGCTCCACCGGCCGTTCGGGATAGAAGGCCTGGAGGTTGGCCCGGATGACGTCCTCGAGCCGCACCAGGTCGGTCGAGCCGGCGATCGACACGAATCGCGGGAGCCGAGCCGGAATGGCGAGGTAGGCGAAGTGGACCGGCCCGGTGTGAACGTCCCGCACCAGGACCGCGAACGCCAGCGTTAGGTGGGGGATGATCGGGAACGGGTGACCGGGAGCCAACGTCACGGCCCGAGGCGTAAGCAGGGGGAGCAGCTCGGACTCGAAATGACGGGTCAAGGCCGCCCGGGTCGGCGGATCGAGCTGGTCCCAGCGACGGACCCGGACCCCGCGGGATGCCAGGGCCGCCACGCAGTGCTCCGCCGCCCGGGCCTGCCGCTCCACCAACCCCGGAACCCGCGCCAGGATCGCGTCGCATTGTTCCCCGGGGCTCATCCCGTCGAAGCTCCGCTTGGTGTCCCCCTCCGCCACCGCGGTCTTGAGCGCACCGACCCGGACCGAGAAGAACTCGTCCAGATTGGCACTCACGATCGCGAGATACCGGAGCCGCTCCGCCAGCGGGATCCCCGGATCCTCACCCAGCTCGAGCACCCGCTCATGAAACGCAAGTTGGGAGAGTTCGATGTTGAGGAACTCCTCGGGGGGCGCGTCGGTGGACGCCCGGCTCGCGGGGCGGGCTGGCCGCGGGGCGATCGGCGCCGACGTCACCGGCCGGGACACGGTCGGGGGCAGTGGATCGGCGCGGAGGTCGAGCCGGGCGGCCAGGGCCAGCGCGCCTAACGTCTCAGCCGATCGGATCTCGGGCCCCCCGACCCGGCTCACCGCGTCCGCCAGCGTCAGCCACACGAGCGGCCGAGGCGGCGGCCCATCACCCCGGCCGCGGATCCGCCGGGCCACCCAGACCTCGAGAGTGGGACGGTCCTCGGAGCCGGTGGTCTGGCCGAGGAGCGTGAGTTCGCCGACCCCGCTGTCGAAGAGGGTCCGGAGCAAATGTCGACACGCCTCCTCGCCGCTCCCGAGGGAAACCGGCAGCTCGAGGCCATCCTCCCGGGCCAGGAACGCCACCCCACCACCATCGAGCGCCAACAGCACCACGGCCCGCTGGCTGGAGACCAACCGGGCCGTCGATTCGCCCGCCATCGCCGCGATCAGGGCCGCCGCTCGCGCCGGCTTGGGAATCGCCAGCGGACGGAGCCCATGGGCCGCTTCCAGCGCGGCCGCGATCTGCTCCAGATGCGGCCGGCCCGGCGCCAGGCGACGGACCTGGACCTCCTCGAAGCTCCGCACCAGCCCGCCCTGGCGGACCGTCCCGATGTCATAAAGAAAGACGAATCGAGGTTGCCGCCGGAACCACCCGCCCCGCACCACCCGGGTCCAGCGCTCGGTCTCGATCTCGATTCTCGGCTTGAGGAGGGCCGGATCAACCAGGCCACGCAACCGCCGAGCCGGCTCCGAAGTCCCCTCGAGGGCCCGCCGGAGGTCGAGCTCCGGCACCGGTGCCTCCCACCGTTCGGGCGGGCGACCCACTGCCCCGCCGACGATCAGGGCCAGCGACCGACGATCATCCGCCTGGACCCGGAGCCGGCACGAGACGCCCCGGCCCTCCAGCGACCCGTCCGGCGTATCGAGGTAGATGTCACGGTGGAATCCCCGCTCGGGCGGGTCGCTGCGCAAGCCGAGCGGGAGGGGCGCCTCTCGCAACTGACGCAGGACGTCCGGGCCGTCGACCGCGCAACGGAATTGGGATGACGGCGCCACCGGTGTCCTGTCAGCTCAGGTCGACCGATTGAACCCGGCCCACGACCGCGCGGCGAACCGACTCGAGGAGCAGCGGTCCGGGAACGCTCTTCTTGAACCGAACCCGGTAGATGAGGGCCTGCCGGCCCTGATCGGCCTGGGTCACCGCTTCGAACTTCCAGTACTTGGCCTGCCCGGCCAAGACCGCCTCGACCTCCCGGCGGAGCCCGTCCGGGTCTTTGCCCTCGACGATGAGCCGGAGAGTGCCGTCAAATTTCGGGACCTTGAGTTCTCCCGTCATCGCGAGCCCGATGTCCTCCGACAGCCGGCGCCGACGCTGGTGGGCTCGATCGGCGAGCACTTCGAGCTGCTCGGGCGTCATCGACTTGAGCAGCATACTGTCGACCTGGGACACGAACGTGCCGGCCCGCCGGGCCTCCGACGCCCGAAGCTGGGCCAACCGTTTTTGCGCGGGCGGCCCTTCGAACACCGCCGGCGACCGCCCGAAGTCGGTCCACCAGAGAGTCAGGTTGATCAGGTTGTAGAAGACCGACAGCGCCACCGCCACCGACATCACCTGCACGCCGCACGCCACCCCAACGCCGATCGACAGAAACACCTGGACCGCGTCTTTGGTATCCTCGAGCCGATTCCTGAAGGCAATCGCGCCAACGATCCCGCCCAAGCTGAAGGCCAGGGCTACGCTGCTCTTCACCAGGATGACCACCCCGGACACCACGATCGGCAGGATGATCAACGTCTGGACCAGCGACTGCTGGTAACCGCGCTTCTGACGCGTCAGGATGTAAACCCACGCCACCGGCAGCATCAGCAGATACGCGCAGACCATCGCGATGACCGCCTCGGTGGCCGCTTCGCCGGGCGTGATGCTCCCGACGGCACCCCCCTGGCCCGTCAACACCGAACCACCGGCCGCCAACTGATCGAACCGGCCAGCGGTGAAGACACCAGGAAGGTCCGGAACCAGCTGCCGGAGCACCAGCACGGCAGCGGTCAGCACCAGATAGTACGCGACCAGTCGAGCAATCGGCTGGTCCGCCAGCCGGCTCAACCTGCCCGGTGCGGTCGGCATAGTCATGGTCCCTTAATGTAGGCGGCTTCCGCCCCCGACGGGCATCAGAACGCGAACCCGACCCGTGCAAAGAGCCGGTTCCCCTCGTCACTGTGTCCCAGCCCGGCGCTCACCAGACTCCCCGGGGTCAGGAAGGCGACCCAGACCCCGGCACCGAAGCTCCGGTGCCAGGTGTCGGAATCCTCGCCTTCGAGATAAACGCGACCCTGGTCGACGAACCCGAACACGCCCTGTCGTCCTGGCACCGCCAGGAACAGACTCGTCAGATGGAGCCGCAACTCCGCCGACCCGAACAGGGCCGCGTCGCCGGCAAACCGGTGGGTTCGGAAGCCCCGCAGCGTCCCGTTCGACCCGAGGACCGCCGCTTCGTGGAACGGGATGGCGCCCGACTCCCCGAACACCCTCTTGGCCCCGATCTGGAGCGCCAGCGTCGGACTGGTCGGCATCCGGGCCGACAGGTAGGTCGCCACCCGCCCGTGCACCTCGCCGAAGCTGCGCTCCACATCGAACGCCTCCGGATACCAACTGCCGCCCAACTCGATCAGAACGCCGCGCCGAGCCGCCGCCGGCACATCCCGACTGTCATGAGCGAAGGACACACCGCCGCCGAGCTGCGCGAACCCTCCCGCGCCGAACGGTCGGTCGACGCCGATGAACCGGTTGGCGTTCTGACCGTCGTCCAACTCGGTGACCGAGTACTTGAACCGAGGACCGAACTCGAGCACGGTTCGTTCACCAAGCGACCAACCCACTGACGGCGCCACCGCCAGCTGATGCTGGGTCACCCGGTAATGGGAGATCGGCCGGGTCTCGTCGACGGTCGTTTCGTTGCCGAAGCCGTACCAGCGAAGCACCTCGATCCCGCTTCCCAACGCCTCGACCGCAAAGTAGTTCCGGGAGTTTTCCCGCTGCCTCCGGGCCCCGATCTCCAGGCGACCCGTGGTGGCCCCGGTGGCAATCGAGGCGCCGTAGCGGAACACCCACGCGTTCGGCTTCCTGCGGAACCCCCACTGCGTGAACCGGCCCGCCCAGCCCACCACGAGGCCCACGTCTGGACCGAGCGACGCGACCGGATAGCTGAGCCGCTTGGATCCCCAGTCGCGGTGCGGCAACGCGGTGGGGTTGGTCGTATCCTCGATGGCCCGATACTCCCGGGTGTCGATCCCCCCCCCAACCGCCCGATTGTCGCCCCGGGTATCGTAGAAACGGCTCCGCCGGAACGAGGCCACGTCGACGAACCGGTCGTCGCCGCCGCCCCCGATGGCCCGAATCGTGGTCGGGGCGTTCCCGGAGCCCACGATGGCCACGCTGTCCGCGCCACCCCTGAGGTACAACCGGATCTCCCGGGTCTCGCCCGAGTGGAAACGACGCTTGAAATACGGTGCGCCGCCGGTCCGCGGTCCGACCGTCACCTCGACCAGGCCCGCGTCGACTCGGTCGACGACGGCCAGTTCGGCGTGATCCGAGGCCGTGACATCGACTTCGGCGGCCAGCAGGTCGTAGTAGCGATCGGCCATGGCCCGAAGCTCGGACCGTCGGGCCCGCAGGGCGTTCAGCAACCGCGGCCCGTCGATTCGCCGCAGCTCGGCGGGAAGTCGACCCACCGCCTCCTCGAGCACCGGATCGGTGATCCGCTGCTCGAGCACCTGAGCCATCGAGTCCCAGACTGGGCGTTCGAGTTCGGTCAGGAACCGCCGATCGAGGTCGCGCCCGTTCCAGGTGGCGCCGACGATGGCCGGATATTCGGCGCCGAAATTGACGAGCTGCGGGACCTGCTGGCGGATCACGCCGAGCAGGAAGCCGTCGAACCGAACGAAAGCCTGATCCCGATCACGGGGAATCGGAACCCACCGCCGACCGCCCTCCTCGAGCAGCGCCCAGCGCCATTGATCGCGGTGCCGATCCCAGTCGCCCAGGAAGACGTCCGTCAGTCGAGCCAGGAGGAACTGGCGGGCATCCACCCGGTCGCCGGGACGCTGGTCGAGGCGCTTGAAGAGATCGTCCGTCGAGACGATCTCGCGCGCACCCGCAAAACTCAGTCCTTCGGCGTCGTCATCGCGCGGTCGTTCCTCGAGCAACCCGAGCACCCCAGCAAACTCCGCGCGGAACTCGCCCAGCGCCGGGTCGTCCGGCATCAGCACCAGGGTCGGCTCGGCGTGGAGGATCCCGGCCGCGGCAAGGATCGGCCCGACGACCAGCGCCCCGGCCGGATGGCCGGCACTGATCTGGTCCTGAAATACCCGGTCGGCAAACGTCTCGCGGAGATCGGCGGGCAGCACCACGGATGGGTCCTTGTCGACCGACCGGAAGGCGTACTGGCGACCGTCCGCGCCCTGGAACCGGAGCGACTTGGTCTGTTGACCCCCGCCCCGCTTCAGCGGTTTGAGTCCACCCGCAAACGTGGCGAGATCGAGCCGGGGCACCCGCACGGGCGTGGTCCAGAGATCCCGGTAGTGGTTTCCGAAGAAGAACCGGTAGATCCCGCCCTTGGCATACCCGGCGCCCGGCACCACGGTGACGGTGTCACCACCCTCCCGCCCGGCTTGGGCGGAGCCGGCGACGGCTCCCAGTGTCTCCACGGCCAGCGCCAGGATCACTCCTCGAACCAGGACCCTCATCGGCCCGCCCGGAGCCAGACCCGAAAGGCCTGGCGCGGCTGATTGCGTTCATCGATCACGGTGACCTCCAGGCTGACTCGGTGATCCTCCCACACGTCGACGCGCATGAATCCCGGGCGCGGCGACGCGAATGCCGTCGAATCCCCGCGGCCCACGGCGCTCTGATGTCGCTCCATACCCGCCCCGCTGACGAGGTAGAACCGACCGGGCCCGCGCCGGATGACCTCGAGCGAATGATCGTGACCCGCCGCATAAATGAACGGTGACTGGTCCGAGAAAGTGCCTTCGATGGCGCGCCGCATGGCCCGATTGGCCGGTCCGACGAAGTCCTGCCGATGGCCCACCAGCCGCCGACCCAGCGGATAGATCCACCCGATCGGGAGCCAGGCCCACGGCGCAATCGGGGTGGGCACGAGGGGAAACAGGTACTGAGGCCAGGGATGATGGCCGCCGTGTTCGCCGTGGGAGGCGAGCGGGTGGTGGCCCACCAGGACGGTCAGTCGGTCGCTTGGCGCGGCGTTGATCTGTCGGAGCGCGTCGAGAAACCCCGCCTCGGTCTCGACCGGACAACCGGGCGTCGGATCCGACCTTGAGGCCCCGGCCGCTGAGTCGGCGCGGCCCGGGCGGGGACCGGAGTGAAGCCACCATTGCGTATCGATAGCCACCAGCCGGATCGCTCCTGGCAACTCGGTCGTGATCGGCCCCGGACACCCACCCGTCGGCTGCAGTTCCACCGCCACCCGGCGCTCGGCCGCGTATTCCCGGAGCAGACGGTCCTGACGCTGGATCCGGGCCCACCCGGTTGGCCCATGCCGGTCCCAGTCGTGGTTACCGGGAATGAAAATGACCCGCAAGCCGGTCGAGTCCGCGAGCGCCGCCTGAACCAGCAGCCGTCGCCGCGCCTCCGGGTAGTCAGCGGCCGAATCCTCGGGAATGCCGCGAGGGTAGACGTTGTCGCCGAGAAAGACGATCGTGCTCCCCCGCGGAGCGGCCCGGCCCTGGCGCCGCAACTCGGTCAGAACCCGGTCGGCCGGGACGGTAGCCCCCGCATCACCAATCAGGAACAAGCTCGCCGTCACGACCCCGGCATCCACCGGCACCGGCTCGAGTCGAAGCAGGGGTGGGCCCGCACACCCGGCCAATGCCCCCGCCGCGAGGAGCCTGATCCACCTA